>JABSOJ010000176.1 GCA_013216005.1 Alteromonadaceae bacterium
TGAGAAATATCGACTAGTTTTATTTCTATCTTGTCGGTATTTTCCAAATACCGGAGCAAACTGCATAGGCATGTTAATTAATTAATTAAACTTATCTTAGCTGCTTTCTGTCCCGTCAGCCTTTCGTAAAATATTATTCTAAACTATAGTGTTTTCAAAATAATTAGAGGATCTACTTTTGAAACCACATATTCCACTTTTACTAGCATCCAGCATTATTTCAAGTTTTACCTTGAGCGGCTGTGTTGCAACGGATAATACATCAGGTAATACAAATTCAAATCAAGAAATATCGGTAGCCCCAGCAAGAGCAGAAAATGCTTATCTTTCTAGAGAACAAGCGTTTCTTCGTTCAGAAAGAGTTTCTGCAGTTGATTATGATTTAACGTTTAAATTGACTGGTGAAGAAAGCTTTTCTGCAACATCAATTATTAATTTTGATTTGAAAGATACTAATTCGCCACTAACGGTTGATTTAGACGAAGCCAGCATTACAAAATTAGTGGTTAATGGTCATACGCTTAGTGCTGAACAAATTAAAGCAAATTATAATAAATGGTTTATTACGCTGGCGGCTAAATATTTAAAAACAGGTCATAACACTGTTGCAGTAAGTTTTGATCGTAAACACAGTACTGACGGTGAAGGTTTACATCGTTTTAAAGATCCTGTTGACGGTAAGGTTTATTTATATTCTCATTTCGAACCTGCGGCAGCACATCAAATGTTTGCCTTGTTTGATCAACCTGATCTAAAAGCAAATTATCAAATGACGGTAACTGCTCCAAGTAATTGGCACGTGTTCAGTGCAATGAAAGAGACAAGTATCGAAAAACATGGCGATAACAATGTTTGGCAATTTGATCGTACGTTAAAACTAAGCCCGTACAATTTTTCACTGCATGCTGGTCCATATCAAAAATGGCAGGACGATTCAGCTAAATATCCAATGAGATTATTTGCTCGTCAATCTGTTGCAAGCCAAGTTAAACCTGAAGATTGGTTTAAATACACCAAAGCAGGTATTGAATTTTTTGAAAATTACTATGGTGTCGATTACCCGTTCAGAAAATACGATCAGGTACTGGTTCCTGACTTTTTATACGGCGCTATGGAAAATGCAGCCGCTATTACCTTTGCTGAAGGCGGATTTTTAACAAACGGTGAAATGAGCCGTAGTCAACGCCAAACGTTAGCAAGTGTGATCATGCACGAAATGGCACATCAGTGGTTTGGTAATTTAGTTACCATGAAATGGTGGAATGGCTTGTGGTTAAATGAAAGTTTTGCTGCTTTCATGGCAACGTTGGCAACTGCTGAAGCAACTGAATTTACCAATGTCTGGCGTACATTTTATGCGCGTGGCAAGCAAGGTGCTTACCGTGCAGACCAAAGTGTTACCACGCATCCAATTGAAGTACCAATTCCATCTTCTGCCAATGCATTTGATAATATTGATGCGATCACTTATTCAAAAGGTGCTTCAACATTAAATCAATTGCGTCACCTATTAGGCGAAGAAACTTTCCGACGAGGTATTCATAATTACTTAACGACAAATGCTTACAAAAATGCCGTATTAGATGATTTTATCGGTAGCCTGGCGAAAGCAAGTAACCGTAATTTAGATACCTGGAAACAAGAATGGTTATATAAGGCTGGTGTAAATAGCATTACAGCAAACTATCAGTGTGAAGGCGGTAAAATCACACAGTTTGAATTATTGCAAACAGCTAATGAGAAATTTCCAACGTTAAGAGAGCAACGAGTTCAATTAGGTTTATTCAATATTGATAACAATAAATTTGAATTGAATAAAAAAGTTGCGGTAACTTATAAAGGAAAATCAACAGCGGTAGCAGAGCTTGTTGGTAGTATGTGTCCTGATTTGATTTATCCAAATTATGAAGATTGGGGATTTGTTAAAGTTAATTTAGATGATAGATCTTTTGCAACCGTAAAAGAATATTTAAGCAAGGTCTCAGATCCATTGTTACGTTCAATGTTGTGGCAAAGTCTCTGGGACAGTGTTCGTGATGGTCAATTACCATTAAATGAATATTTGACTGTAGCATTAGCGAATATATCTTCAGAATCAGATTACACGATTTTAGGTCAGGTTTTGCGGCAAATCAGTTCTGCTAAAGCTTATTTGAACCGAACTCATGGCGCTGATCATGAATATGTGAAAGCAACATCACGTAAATTAGAAGATTTAGCCTGGAAAAACACCTTAAGTAATACGGGTAATAAAAATAATTTACGCCGTTGGTTTGGTGTATATCGTTCAATTGCCAGTTCTGATCAGGCATTAAATAATTTATTGAAATTATTAAATGGAGATTTAACGGTTGAAAATCTGACAATCAGTCAGGATCAACGCTGGAATATTATTGGTCAACTTAGTCGTTTTCAACATCCGATGGCTAATACCTTAATTGCTGAAGAATTGAAAAAAGACAGTTCTGATACTGGCGCTAAGTCAGCTATTTATGCTGAAGTTGTTACACCTGATGTAAAAGTTAAAGCGAAATGGTTAGCTAAGATTCAAGATAAAGACACAGACTTGCCTTTTTCAAAAATCAGAATAGCAATGTCGGCTTTATATGCATCAGAGCAAGTTAAGCTGGATGAAATGACAGCGGATGATCGTATTGCCTCTTTATCTGCGATTGATAAAGCAAATGGACATACCTTTATGCGTAGTTATGCCGGTTTACTGATCCCTGCAACCTGTACTCAAAACAGTGTTGATCGATTAGAGAAAGCGGTAAAAGAGTTAACTGATTTGACTGCAGGAACGCGCCGTTCATTGTTGGTGAATTTACAAGAAGATCAACGTTGTGTGATGATTAAAAATAAAATGTCGATTCATTAATTTTACGCTTTCAATAAGCGCATTTTACCGAATAGAGCACTTTACCTTATAGAGTAATGGTATAAATGCTCACTTATTTATAATAAGCTAGTTGCGAGAGTAACTAGCTTTTTTAATGAAAGTTTTTAAAGAGGACAGGAAAATGACAGCACGTTTTTTGACTGTATTATTGACTGTAGTATTGACGGGAATGTTAACTACCATTTTAATGGGATGTATGGCTAACAATGGAAAAACTTCCTCAACTCATTGGGATTTTGATCACAACATTCAGTTTGAACAAAAGTTGATAAAGTCTAATTTTTATTACCTGAAAGTACATTCCACCAGTAAAACTCACTTTTCAACATTGGCCACTTTCTTAATGCGACGTTCGTTGCAACTTTGTAAAAGTTATGGTTTTAAAATTGAAGTGTTACAAGGTGTAGAAGGTGTTAACGATAGTGAAGGGCTACCAAACTTGATCATGGGATCGCTTGCGGCGAATATTGAATGTAAGCCTTAAAATAGCAACTAAAGAGGGCATGTAAAGAGGGCAAGTAAAAAAAGTATAAGTTACACGATTAAATAATTATCCAAATATTAAAATTTCCGATAATATCTCAGTGTTATTTAGTGCTTTTGATCTAAATTAATTGAAAATCTATTTTATCCATTGGAGATCTCATGAGTTTAATTACCGACATTGCAAAAAACGCAGCTGCAGCTGCTAAAACGTTAGCACTTCTAGATACATCAACAAAAAATTCTGTGTTAACAGCAATGGCAAAAGCGCTACGAGCAAATATTGATCCCATACTTCAAGCCAATGAAAAAGATTTAGCACAAGCCAAAATTGCTCAATTATCTGAGGCAATGGTTGATCGTTTAACGTTAAATGTTGAGCGTATCAATGCCATGTCCTCTGGTATAGAAACTTTAGTTGATTTAGCTGATCCTGTCGGACAAATAAGAGATTTAGGGCAAAGGCCCAATGGGATTAACATTAGTAAAATGCGCGTTCCCTTAGGTGTGGTTTGCATGATTTTTGAAGCTAGACCTAATGTAACCGCTGATGCGGGTGCTTTGTGTTTTAAATCAGGCAATGGTGTAATTTTAAGAGGCGGTAAAGAAGCATTGCAAAGTAGTTTGGCAATTGCTGACGTTTTGCATCAGGTACTGAAAGCGTTTGATTTACCTACCGCATTGATCAGCGTTGTACCTGATCCTGATAGAGCTTTATTGATGGAACTTATGCAGCAACGTGGTTTGATTGATCTCATTATTCCCCGTGGCGGTGAAGGTTTGATTAACTTTGTTACTGATAATAGTAAAGTGCCCGTAATCCAGCATTTTAAAGGGGTTTGTCATCTTTATGTTGATAAAGAAGCAGAGTTGACAAAAGCGCTTAACTTATTGATCAATGGTAAAACTCAACGTACTGGTGTTTGTAATTCTCTGGAAGCTTTGTTGATTCATCAGGATATTGCAAAAGAGTTTTTACCAAAAGTTGCTCAGGCATTACAAAGTCGTGATGTGAAGATCAATGCCTGTCAGCAATCCAGCGGGTATTTTGAAAATCCAACGGTATTAAATGACGATGAATTTGGTGAAGAGTACTTATCTCTGGAAATTGCAATACGTGTAGTGAAAGACTTAATTCAGGCATTTGAACATATTGATATTTTCGGTAGTAATCATACTGAAGTTATTTGTACTGAGAATAAGCAGACAGGCGTTAAATTTCAACAAGTCGTTGATGCCTCTGTGGTGATGGTAAATGCTTCCTCACGTTTTTCTGACGGTTGTGAATTAGGGCTTGGCGCTGAAATTGGTATTGCCACGACTAAATTACACGCGTACGGACCTATGGGACTGGAATCATTAACGACTGAAAAATATTTAGTTAGTGGTGATGGCCAGGTTAGAGACTAGTTTTTTGAAAGTTCGACAGTTTGTAGTTATTATACCAATTAGAATATCTCGACAAATGCTTTCTTTGTTAAGAAATGTTTGTCGAATATCGTTTCTGTTAACTGAATTTACAAGCTTATAATCTAAAACATCATAATTTACAGTATGTATTCACAATTTTTATACCTATTATAATATTGCTGGCGTTTGATCAGTTCTATTTCTCCCTATTTTCACCTATAATTCAGCACAGAAATTTTCTTAGTTTAAGATGCCTGACTTTAGATGAGCTAAATAAGCGGGCATCACTTATCATAGAGGTAAATATCGTGCTTCAAGATTATCAAAAACACGTAGAAGAACGTGCGGCGCAAGGCATAGTGCCGAAACCATTAGACGCAGCACAAGTAACTAAATTAGTTGAATTAATTAAAAACCCACCTGCTGGCGAAGAAGCATTATTATTAGAATTACTCGCTGATCGTATTCCTCCTGGTGTTGATGATGCCGCATACGTTAAAGCTGGTTTTTTAGCTGCTATCACTAAAGGTGAAGCTACATCTCCAATATTAGATGCTGCCCGTGCAACTGAATTGCTTGGTACTATGCTAGGTGGTTACAACATTCAGCCGATGATTGATATGTTGGATGATGCAGACAATGCTGAAATTGCGGTTAAAGGATTATCAAAAACATTGCTGATGTTTGATGCTTTCCATGACGTGCAAGAAATGGCACAAGCTGGCAATGTTCATGCTAAAGCTGTTATGAAGTCGTGGGCTGATGCTGAATGGTTTTTGAATAAACCTACCGTTGCAGAAAAAATCACAGTTAAAGTATTTAAAGTAACTGGCGAAACTAATACCGATGATTTATCTCCTGCACCTGATGCTTGGTCTCGTCCCGATATTCCATTACACGCAAAAGCTATGCTTAAAATTGGTCGTGATGGTATTAACCCCGATGACGATGGCAACGTTGGTCCTATCGTTCAAATTGAAGAAATGCAAAAAGATGGCATTCAGCTAGCTTATGTTGGTGATGTTGTTGGTACAGGTTCTTCACGTAAGTCGGCGACTAACTCTGTTTTATGGTTTATGGGTGATGATATTCCTCATGTACCAAATAAACGTGGTGGAGGTGTTTGTTTAGGTAATAAAATCGCTCCTATTTTCTTCAATACTATGGAAGATTCAGGCGCATTACCCATTGAATTAGACGTACAAAACATGAACATGGGCGATGTTATTGATATTTTCCCATACGAAGGTGTTGTTAAGCGCTCTGGTACAGATGAAGTAATTACTACCTTTAATTTAAGCTCTAATGTTTTACTTGATGAAGTGCGTGCCGGCGGCCGTATTCCATTGATCATTGGCCGTGGTTTAACCGCCCGTGCCCGTGAAGCGTTAAGTTTATCACATTCTGAAGTTTTTCAGACACCTAAGGATGTTGCTGAATCAGGTAAAGGTTATACCTTAGCGCAAAAAATGGTTGGTAAAGCATGTGGCGTAGAAGGTATTCGTCCGGGTCAATATTGTGAACCTAAAATGACTACCGTTGGTTCGCAAGATACTACTGGCCCTATGACACGTGATGAATTGAAAGATTTGGCTTGTTTAGGTTTTTCTGCTGATTTAACCATGCAGTCTTTCTGTCATACATCAGCTTATCCTAAACCTGTTGATGTGCAAACGCATCACACATTACCTGATTTTATTATGAATCGTGGCGGTGTTTCGCTTCGTCCGGGTGATGGTGTTATCCATTCCTGGTTAAACCGTATGTTGTTACCTGATACTGTTGGTACTGGTGGTGATTCTCATACACGTTTTCCTTTAGGTATTTCTTTCCCCGCGGGTTCTGGTTTAGTTGCCTTTGCTGCCGCAACGGGTACCATGCCACTGGATATGCCTGAATCTATTTTGGTTCGTTTTAAAGGTGAAATGCAAAAAGGTATTACTTTACGTGATTTAGTACATGCAATTCCTTATTACGGTATTAAACAAGGTTTATTGACTGTTGAGAAAGCGGGTAAAATAAACGAATTTTCTGGTCGTGTATTAGAAATTGAAGGGTTGGACAACTTAACGGTTGAACAAGCTTTTGAATTGTCTGATGCATCAGCTGAGCGTTCTGCGGCAGGTTGTTCAATCAAAATGTCAGAAGATTCAGTAGCAGAATACTTAAGCTCTAACGTTGTAATGTTAAAGTGGATGATCAGTGAAGGATATGGCGATGTTCGTACTATTACCCGCCGTATTAAAGCAATGGAAGAATGGTTGGCAAATCCATCATTAATGATGGCTGACAGCGATGCTGAATATGCACATATTATTGAAATTGACTTAAATGATATTAAAGAGCCAGTTGTTTGTTGTCCGAACGATCCTGATGATGCGAAATTATTGTCAGAAGTTGCTGGTACACAAATTGATGAAGTGTTCATTGGTTCTTGTATGACTAATATTGGTCATTTCCGTGCAGCAGGTAAATTGCTTGAAGAATTTGGCGGCGTATTATCAACACGTATGTGGGTTGCTCCTCCAACGAAAATGGATAGAGATCAATTAACGGAAGAAGGTTATTACTCTACCTTTGGCAAAGCGGGTGTTCGAATTGAAACTCCGGGTTGTTCATTATGTATGGGTAATCAGGCACGTGTTGCTGATAAATCGACAGTTATGTCAACTTCTACCCGTAACTTCCCTAACCGTTTAGGTACTGGTGCAAATGTTTATTTAGCGTCTGCTGAATTAACGGCGGTTGGTGCTATCTTAGGTAAGATACCAACACCTGCTGAGTATTTTGAATATGCGGGTCGTATTGATGGAACTGCTGCTGATACTTATCGTTATTTGAACTTTGATAAAATGGATCAGTATACGAAGAAAGCTGATCAGGTTATTTTGCAGGTTGAAGCGTAAGTAATTGATTAATTGACTTATTAATTGACTGGTTAATTGAATTTATTAATTGAATTGATTAATTTAACCAGCCACAAATTATTGTGGTTGGTTATACCAAAATACTACTTTATAAGTTGTAGCTGGTTTTACCTCTTGGATTTCTTGCGATTCCTTAATAAATTCTTCTAATCACTCTTTTCCTTTTCCTTTTCCTTCTTCTTCAGTTATTTTACCTTGTTCAATAGCATGCATCCGTTTGTTAATTTCAGTAATAATGTCTGACTTTAATTCTTGTTATTCCTAGGAAATCCCTCCTAGATTCATTTATCCGTGGGGCTCTAAAATATTGATTGATAATTAATCAATGGCCGAGATATAGTCTTTATTCATTTTAGGGATTTAAACAAGGTACTGGTGATATTAATATCAAGGATTGAAAAACAAATTCGCGTGATTTAAATCCATCTTTACAGGCCATTGCTCAGCCTTTGTCATTCATTATTTCCGTTACAATACCGATTATTGTTACGCTGAAATTAAAAAATGCTCGATTGCGGTAGTGAAGGCCATTGGTTTTGCTGTTTATGAGTGTTTGTTGTGTGGTGAAGGGCACCAGAAAGCTCACTTTAGTTGTAAAGGGAAAGTATGCCCTCAGTGTGGAAAACGGTACGCCAGAGATTATAATCAAGATCGCTACCTGCTTATTTCCCAGGGTGAGTTATCGTCAGGTAGTGTTTACCTTACCGTCACAGCTGAGGACATTTTTCTATAATCATCCCGTTCAGGGGTGTTTATATTCACAATTCATGAAGTTGGCGCAAGACTGCCTTGAAGAATCGGTGTTTGTCGGATAAGCCAGCGACATAACTCACCATAACTATTTACGCACCATTACCACGCGTGCGAGTTTCCCCGCACGTGGCTCAAGCCCCCCAAAAGCCTAAAATAGACTCGGTTGTTCGATTCAAACTGTTGCACTATTAAAACCTACATTCCGCACATTTAAGGTATTGATTTAAATGGACTTTAAAAGTCATAAAATGTAGCCATGTATTTGTGT
>JABSOJ010000177.1 GCA_013216005.1 Alteromonadaceae bacterium
ATTAATTCTTAATGATGGGTATTTAAACAATTTTTAAAATCATATCTCAGTAAGTTGTGCAGATACACACGGGGGGAACGCTAACGAGTGAAAAAAATTCTTCTTTCCCAAGATGAAAATCTATCTTTTAAAGTCAGCAATGAGTTGCTTCCACTAGACCTTCAACGTCTGGATCTATATTTTTCTTTGCCTGTAGAAATGGGCATCAGTGATAGTACATTGAATCTGGAAAATTATTTTTACAGTAGTATCAGATCTAATAGTGCATATTACTGTGAACAAATGCATTTACCTTTGGTTCGAAGTCGTTATATAAGTCAAACTAAAGGTGAAAAAAGTGACTATAGACTAAATTTAAATTTATACTCTTACCAAATACGCTTAGCGCTTGAAACGGATATTAAACAAGCGCTGAAATTAAAATCACCGGGTGAATATTATATAAAAACTGTGGAATTAGCAGATCAGATAATAATATTACTCAAAAAGTTGAGGCGTTATACGCCATCAGACTCCAAACTCAGTTCTTATTTCAAAAATGCAGATAATTATCTTAGCTGGCACGTAGAACAATCATTTTTACAACTCTTGGCTAAAGCTCCTAAAAGTGGTGAACATGCTGCAGAGAGAGAATATTTATTTGATGTTTGTCGAGTTGAAAACGAATATCGGAGTGATAATCAATACAATTCAAAAATTACGTTGGAAGATCCGAATAGGATCACGAATAAGATGCGCTTATTGCAGCGTTTAATTGAATATGGGGTCGTGTTTCGTAAAGAAACACGAAATTTGAATATAAATTTGAAACGTTTAGTAAGAGGAGGTGTTACAGCAATTGTTATGGCTTTTGTTATGGCCTTAGTACTGAATGCTAGATCAACTTTTACTGAAGTAACGCTATTCTTAGTTGCTTTACTTGGTGTTATTTATGGTTTACGAGAAATATTTAAAGAAGATTTAACGACTTTAATTTGGCGCGTTATTCAACGGGGACGACCAAAATGGCTAAATACGTTTACCAACAGCGTCAGTCAGCAAAGAATGACTAGCCAGAGGGTATGGCTTGAGTTCATTAAACCAAGTGAGCTACCAGAGAGGGTTAATAAATTATTTAATAAGCGACGTCAGCAAAATAAACAAGCAGCACACTTATTACATTTTCGAAGTGAAACTAAAGTTGAAGCAAAGGAGTTTTTGCCTGGTTATGATGAAATTCAGCAACAAATAATTTTTAACCTAACCCCTTTTGTCAGATATTTACGAAAAGGGAAGGGAAAGTTGTATGAATTGGAAGGACAGAAAGTCATCCAGCAATCTGTTGAACGTCGCTATCAAATAAATATGGTCGTCGTACAAACCGATAAAGATCAAAATCAAAAATTACAACGATTTAAAATTACGCTGAATCGTTCAGAAATTATTAATATTGAAGCGATGACACCTGATGAAAATGAGTTAGAGAATTAACGTTTCTCTGCGAGCTCAATTTGCCTTTCAATTTTTGAAATTGCCTGGCGACATCTGCCAAGACGCTGGTGGATAGTCAGTATCTCGGTTGACATTTTTTGGGCTTTGGCAGGAGTTGCTTTAAGCCTGTCCTGTTCGCGGTCTGTGATCATTTCAGCTAACCTACGTTCAAATTCATGAGTTTCGGCCAGTTTCTGATGTAGGCTATGACTAGTTTGCATTATTGATTTAGCAGCTTTTTTATATCTTTTGGCCTTGAAAGCATTTAGACGGTTTTGTGCTTCATTATGCATAGTTTGATTCGAATTCAGCGCATTAATCAAAGAAGAGATTTGTTGTTCAATATGCGTTAATTGATTGTAAGCAATATCAGTTTTTTTTGCATTGATTAATCGTTGTAAAGAGACGGTATTTTTTTTTATTTCTTGAACATAAGAGATAAATTTATCACTGTAAGTCACAAATAATGTTTCTGAAAATAGTGCATTATCTTTCAATAATAGATGAGATTTTTTCTGTGTATTTATTTTATCTGTTGCTTTAGCTTGTTCAGCTAAATTAACTAATAGGGTGTTAATTCTTTTAATTGCATCATTTTTCATAAGATAAGGCTGTTATATTAGTTAGTGGAACATTTTTGTTCGAAATTGATTTTGGCAAAGTAATTTTAAAACCAGGCGTGATAAGCTAAATTCACTGACATACCAATAACCACAACAATAAATACAGGGCGAATAAATTTTTGACCATGTTTTATAGCGGTATTAGCACCAATGCTTGCACCGAGCATTATAAATATTCCCATGGAAATACCAATCAATGCATTTACATATCCTAAATAAATAAAGGTCAGTAGGCTACAGAAGTTACTGATGAATGTGTTTGATCTGGCGAGTCCACAACTTAGTAAAATATGTATTTTATATAGTGCAGATGACGAAACTGTCCAAAATGCACCGGCACCAGGTCCGGCAAATCCGTCATAAAACCCTAATATTCCACCTTGGATTATTTGTTTTTTTATTAAGTTTCTGTTTTTTGTCGGTAAGCTTTTGACAGAAGAAGTACGATCTTTAGCTAATAAGGTATATACAGCAGTGACAACAATTAAAAGCGGTAATACTTTTTCTATAAACTCGGAGGGCAGGTAACTAATAACTACAGCACCAATAATTGCGCCTACTGCTGTTGAATATAAGGAGTATTTCCAGAATGTAGGATCAAACAGCTTTTTTTTATAAAAAGTGAATGAGGCTATGCTTGAGCCAAAAGACGCTGCCAGTTTGTTCGTTCCTAATGCAATATGAGGAGGAAGGCCTGAAGTAAGTAGGGTTGGAATGGTTAACATACCACCACCACCAGCGATTGCATCAATAAATCCGGCAACAAAGCCAACACTACATAAAGTCAGCCATAAAGTAATATCTAAAACAGGCTCCATTTATACCTCTAAAATAAAGAATTCGGCAGTCTAGCATAAAGTATCTTGAACAAGGCAGTTTTAACCATACGATAATTTTTAAAAAACATAATTTTAATCATAACAAAAAAATTTAAATATCATCATATAGTAGTATGTAAATAAACCGATATTTGTAGTTAAGTGTTAAAAATAATGTCGAAAACTTTTTCAGAAGGTTGATAAATCTTTGTATACTTGTTTGTTTTTTGTCCTATTTGGTTATTTGTTGCGCACTAAGTGTGCTCTAAGTTATTCGTGCATAACAATAAAATTAACAAATATTTAATGTGTTTTAACAGTTTTTACATTATTTGTTAATACAGTCAAAAGTTAAGTTTTCTTAAAATACAACGACTTGTCTTTATTGGGTTGATTCTTTAGTTGACTTAGTACGAATGAATTAGTAAAACATATAACAGCAATTTTATAGCCTGTACTTAAGAAGGAATTATTTTGTAAATCTTAATCTGTTCGTCCAAAATGAGATATAATTATTGATGACTTATAGGTTAAACGTTACAAAATAGTTTGGTTTATTGTTGTATTAAGATAGATTGATTCACCTTTTTTATGGTTCCATTCGGCAGTTACAATGCTGTTTGGAAATATTGTACGGTTTAATTCTAGAGAAATTAAGCCTTAAAATGGCAGATTATTAAGTTTGCGTTAACAATAATATTGTTGTCAAAATTAATTAGCAACTGGTTGGGAACTATGTCCAAATTAAGCAAGAAGAGCCTTATCGTAACGACGATAGTCGGCGCATTAGCAATCACAGCAAGCAACTTTGCTGCGGCAGATGTGTTGAATGATTTACAAAAAGCAGAAGCAAAAATTTTTAATGCTTCAGTCAAATCACAGAAAAAAATAACTAATATGTATGAACAAACGCAGGTTTTACTTGCGGATTATCGTAATACTGTTTCTCAAGCTGAAGTGCTTCGAGGTTACAATGATCATGTTCAACGTATGGTTGATGACCAAAAAGCAAATATTGCTTCTTTACAGGAACAAATTGACACGGTCGACAAAGTTAAACAAGGTGTTGTGCCATTAATGTACAAAATGATCGATACCTTAGACAAATTTGTTTCACTAGATGTACCAATGAACCTTGAACTTCGTAAAGATCGCATTGATGGTTTAAGAAGAGTAATGCAAGATTCTGATGTAACGACTTCAGAGCAGTTTCGTTTAGTACTGGAAGCGTATGAACTTGAAGCGGGTTACGGTGCAATTTTTGATGCTTATCAAGGTGAACTTGATTTAGGTGACCGTAAACTCACCGTTGATTTTGTTCATATGGGACGTGTTTCTTTATTAGCTCAGTCTTTAGATATGAAACACTCTTGGGTTTGGAATAACGACACTCGTTCATGGGATGAGTTAGATGATGAGTATCTTAAGCCTATTACTGATGCTATCCGTATGGCACGTAATATGTTGCCGATGAATTTAACTAAATTACCAATCTTTGCAGCAGGAGCAAAATAATGAAAAAAGTTTTAAATTTTGTATTGCTTGCTGCGGCATTGACTGCCGGTGTTTCAGCAACATCACAAGCAAATGAACTGGATGACTTATTAAAACAAGTTAAAACCGAGCGTATTTCAGAAGCTAGACTTGATAAAAAGCGTGAGGCAGAATTTAAGTCTGCACGTGCTGATAAACAAGCCTTGTTGAAGAAAGCTAAAAAAGAATTAGCTAGTCAAAATACACGTAATACACGTTTAACCAAAGAATATGCGGCAAACGAAATTACTTTATCGCAAAAATCAGTTGAATTAGACAATGCCAAGGGTACTTTAGGTCAAATGTTCGGTGTAAGCCGTGCAGCAGCCGCAGATGCTTATGGTTCAATCGCAACTTCAATTGTAAGTGCAGAATACCCGGGCCGTGGTGAAGCATTAAACCGCATTGCTAACGCTAAAATAATCCCAGCTTTAGAAGATTTAGAAGAGCTGTGGTTTGCTTTGCAAACAGAAATGACTCAATCAGGTCGTGTTTCTCAGTTTACTGCTGAAGTTACTAAACTTGATGGTTCTAAAGAGACTAAAAGTATTACCCGTATAGGTAATTTCAACTTAGTTTCTGATGATGGTTATTTAAACTACAATGATGCTTTGGGGCAAATCCAGCCTTTAGCTAAAGATCCTGCAAGTTATATTTCAGCATCAGCATCTGATTTCTTCAAAACTACCTCAGGTTATGCTCCTCTTTATGTTGATCCATCTCGTGGTTCTATTTTAGCACTTGAAAGTCGTAAAAAGACTGTTATGGAATTTTACCACCAAGGTAAACAAGTTGGTTATGCAATCACTGTATTGTTAATTATCGGTTGTTTAATCGCTCTAGAACGTATTATTGTGCTTGGCTCAATGGGTTCTAAAATTACTGCACAATCTAAAAACATGTCTACCCCAGATGAAGGCAACCCGTTAGGTCGTATGTTAAAAGTTTACCATGACAATAAAAATGCCGACGTTGAGACATTAGAGTTGAAACTTGACGAAGCTATACTTCGAGAAACGCCTGCTGTAGACCGTGGTATTGGTTTAATTAAAATGTTTGCTGCTATGGCACCATTAATGGGGCTGTTAGGTACGGTTATCGGTATGATCCAAACATTCCAGACTATTACATTGTTTGGTACAGGTGACCCGAAAATTATGGCTGGTGATATCTCTCTGGCACTAGTCACTACCGCACTAGGCTTGATTGCTGCTTTACCACTGATTTTAATACACAGTACTGTTGCTTCTAAAGCTAAAAGGATTCTTAATAAATTAGATGAGCAAAGTATTGGTCTTATTGCTGCTGTTGCAGAGAAGGAGTCTAAATAATGTTATTCCTGATAGAACTTTGGGAATCTGTCAGGAGTTTTATGGCGACAGGCGGTAATGTTTTATACTTTGTCGCTCTAGCTCTCTTCCTTATGTGGATGTTAATGGTAGAACGTTACTGGTTCTTGACATCTACATATCCAACGTTAAGAGATAATATTATATCTCGTTGGGATGCACGTGAAGATACTACTTCATGGTATGCGCATCGGATCAGAGAAACTTGGATTTCCGAAAATAATGAAATGCTTGAACAAAACATGTTGACCATCAGAACCTTAGTGGCTATGTGTCCTTTAATCGGACTATTAGGTACGGTAACAGGTATGATTGGTGTATTTGAAGTTATGGCGGAACAAGGTACAGGTAATCCGCGTTTAATGGCTGCAGGTATATCTATGGCAACGATTCCGACAATGGCTGGAATGGTAGCCGCGTTATCAGGTGTGTTTTTTAGTTCAAGATTAGACGCGAAAGTTAAACTAGCAAAGGCTAAACTGGTTGACAGTTTACCTCATCACTAGAGAGAAATTCGAATGGCACGTAAACGTATTCGTGAAGACGAAGAAGCAATGATTGATATGACGCCTATGTTGGATATCGTTTTTATCATGTTGATCTTCTTTATAGTTACCACTTCTTTTGTTAAAGAAGCTGGTATTGAAGTTAATAAACCAAAAGCAGCTAATCAAACTAAGCAAAAAAATGCGAACATTTTTATTGCAGTTAAAGATACTGGTGAAATTTGGTTCGACAAACGTCGGGTAGATATTGAATTGGTTGGCTCGCAAATCGAAAAAATACTAGCTGAGCAACCTACAGACGTTATTATCATTCAAGCTGACAAAGATGCTAAGCATGGTGTTGTTGTCGAAGTAATGGATGCAATCAAGGAAGCTGGAAGCAATCTTAGAATTTCAATTGCTGCAGTAAAGGGGTAGTTTATGGGTCGCTTATTAGGATCATTACTACTAGGCGGTGGGGTTACTTTTGCACTCTTTTCTTTTATGGCTTTTCTTGTCTCTAATGACGGTAGAAGTGATGAAGAACAGTTGGAAAATATTGTGGTAGAAGTTAACACTACGCCGCCTAAATCCACAGCAGAACGACGTCAGCGTGTACCGCCGCCGCCGCCACCGCCACCTAAAACGCCACCGAAGCAGGCTCCACCAGAGCCTGAAACAAGTAATACTTCGGGCGGAATTAGTTTTAACTTACCAGGCATACAAATATCTGGTGCTTCAGCGGGAATATCAGCTCCAGGCGCTTTTGGTCGAGATGGCGATGCTACACCTATCGTACGAATCGAACCTAAGTACCCTCCTCAAGCTGCTCGTGATGGCAAAGAAGGTTGGGTAAGATTATCATTTACTATAAACGCAGTAGGTGGCGTCGAAGATGTAACAGTCATTGAAGCAAAACCTAAACGTGTATTTGATAAATCTGCAAAACGTGCGCTTCGGAAATGGAAGTACAAACCTAAGATTGTTGATGGTAAACCTGTAAGACGACCTGGTTTAACTGTGCAATTAGAATTTGCTATGGATAAGGGGTAGTAATTAATGTTAAAAAGATTATCAACTTCGTTCGTATTAGTAGTTTCAATTGCAGCTATGCAGCTACCTGTGGCTTTTGATGCCACTGCAGCTGAGGCACAACAGCAAGAAAAGAAGAAACGCAAGACACGTTTGGCTGGTCCTTCTGTAGGTAAAAAAGTTGCTAAAGCGTTTGAGGCATACTCAGCGGATGATATTCCTGGTGCTTTAGTTATTCTTTTAGATATCAAAGCTAAAAAGGATTATGACAAAGTCTATGTTGCTCGTTTTATTGCTGTTATGTATGCAAGTATGGGTGACGAAGAGCAAAAGGCTATGGATTACTTGAAGAAAGCGATTGAACCTGATCTACTAAATGAAGGTGATCAAGGGGTATCGTTGAAATTACTAGCTGATTTGCAAATGCAGACAAAGCTTTACAAAGAAGCATTAGTTTCTTACAAAGCTTGGATGGATTTTACGGATAAATCTGACGGAAATACTTGGGTTAAAATTTCTCAGGCTCACTCTGAGCTAAAGCAATTAGATAAAATGATTATTCCTGCTGATAATGCTATTGCAGCTTATGGTGATAAACATAATCAAAACCCGTATATCTTGAAGGTAATGTCTTACTTTGAGCGTAAGCAATATTCTAATGCGATAAAAGTTTTGGAAACTGCAGTACAGATTTTTCCTGAAATTAAGCAATTCTGGATACAACTTGGCCAATTTTATTTAATGGTTGAAGATTATCCGAATGGACTTGCAACATTAGATTTAGCTTATAAACAAGGCTACTTGGACAAAGAAAGTCAAATTAAGACTTTGGCTAGCTTATATGCTCAAAATGAAATTCCTCATAAATCTGCATTATTGCTAGAGAAGCATATCGATTCGGGGTTAGTTAAACGTGATGATAATAACATTGCATCATTAGCTAATGCTTGGCATGCGGCTCAACATATCAAGAAAGCAGCTAAATATTATGGTCAACTTGCGAAAATGACAGGCGAAGCTAAACATTATAGTAAGCATGGCATGTTGTTGAAGCAAGATGAGCAGTTTAAACCTGCAATTGTGTCACTTAAAAAAGCACTTGATTTAGGGATAAAAAGAAAAGGCAGAGTTCATATGGTCATTGCTGAATCATATTTTTATCTTGAAGATTATAAGCAAGCTTATGCAAGTTTTAAAGAAGCAATGAAAGACCCTAAAACGCGTAGGACTGCAAAAAGTTGGTTAGGTTTCACTAAAGATACTGCTGAACTTAAAAAAGTTAAAATTTAACTTTACTTAATAACGCATTTTAAAAAACCAGTCATTTGACTGGTTTTTTTATATGTTTGCCCAGCAAAGCTGGCAAACCCGCCTACTTGAAAGATAGTGGGATCACCCTGACTAAGGGGAAGATAATC
>JABSOJ010000016.1 GCA_013216005.1 Alteromonadaceae bacterium
TAGGTTTGAACTCATGTAAATTAACAGAAAACATTGTTGAACTGTAACCCTAATTTAGCCTATATGGTCAGTGCCAGATTTTAAATAGCGTCGCCTAATAATTACGCATTGTATACTTTTTACACTAAAATCGTATAAAAAACATATATATTTTATTAGGTGCGGAATGTCAGTTATTATTCATAACAGGAACATAAATGCTAAAGTAGTTATCTTACTCTAACTTAAATTTGTTCATAAAACACTGCTAGTAACACATTGATAAGTCAGTAAATAAAAAATAGTTTAATTAAAATATCGCGCCCTACTACAAAGAGGTTAACATATTGATTTACACACTAAAAACTTACCTGTTATTCATGTTTAATTAAATATTGTAATATTAAGTATTTTTGAAGTACGCTTTGTTACAAGCTTTCCTTTGCTTGATAGCAAATAATAGGCGACAATTAATAGATAATACTCAATGTATTCATCTGAAAATAGTAAGGATTATCATGAAAGGTTTTTTTATCTTTTTGCTGCTCTGCATATCCACCAATGGGTTTGCAACGGAACAGGCAGAAGAAATATTTAAACAACTTGCCCCGTCTTTATATCAAATACGATTAATTGACAAAACAAGTGGTGAAAAATCATCAATTGGGTCAGGGTTTCAAATCAACAAAGATGGTTTAATTGCCACTAATTATCATGTTATTTCAGGCTTTGCCAGTCATCCAGCAAAATACACAATAGAATTTTTAGACCATCAGGGTAACAAAGGTGTTCTTGAATTAAAAAGTGTTGATGTAATAAATGATTTAGCCCTGGTTAAGCGTAGTACAGAACACGACATGCCTTACTTTTCTATTGCTACTGACGCTCCCCAAAAAGGTGAAGAAATATTCTCATTAGGAAACCCTCATGACTTAGGCATGATCGTTGTTCCCGGTACCTACAATGGTTTGAAAAAGGAGTCGTTTAATCAACGCATTCATTTTACTGGCTCTGTAAATCCCGGTATGAGTGGCGGCCCGGTGGTAAATAGCGAAACAAATGTAGTCGGTGTTAACGTTGCGACTTCAGGAAATCAAATAGGTTTTCTTGTTCCTCATGACAAATTAGCTAATTTATATAAAGCATACCAACTATCTCCGCCAGACAGCATTAAAAAACAAATGGCGTTACAACTTTCCCAAAACCAGCAAAAATTGATTTCGACAATTTTATCCGCCGAGTGGAAAATAAAATCTTTAGGCAATGGCTTGATCCCGACGATTGACGTACCCTTTATTCGTTGTTGGGGTGAATCGAATGCTGATAAAACAGATGCTTTACTATTAGCTGCTGTTGCTAATTGTTCTCTGGATGAAAATACTTATATCTCTTCCCGTTTCTTTACCAGTAACTTAGAGATGGAATTTCAATACATGAAAGCTAAAGATCTCAGTGATGCTAAGTTTTATCACTTATATGAAAAAAGAATTCGACGTGCAGGACCCGCGAATAAAGCCTCTAAAGACAATGTGTCCGAATATCAATGTCACCACGACACTGTGATACCTGATAATCACGCTATTGAAAATAAAACTATTTTTTGTACCCGCTCCTATAAAGATTTCCCCAAATTGTTTGATGTTTTATATTTAGCGGCGTCAATAGACAAAGGTAACCAAGCTTTAGTAAGCCATTTTACTATTGCTGGCATTGAACAAGCCACAGCATTAGCTTTTACTGAGAAGTTTATGGAGTCTGTAAAATGGAATTAATTATTGAAGAGATTAGCCGCGGACATAAATTACTTGGTCGCCATAAGATTAATAAAAATAACGTAAAAATAGGCAGAGGATACAACAACGATATTATTCTTACTGATCCCCATGTGTGCCCTGAACATTTGTCTTTAAATTATGACGGTGAAAATTGGACCGTTTCTGATCAAAATACCATTAACGGTAGTTTTTTAGAAACAAATAAACATTCTGCCGACCAGCATGTTGTTAGCTCAGGTGATGTTATTTGCTTAGGAAAAACTCAGATACGACTCGTTTTTCCCAATCATCCTGTCCCCCAAAGCGTAACATTCAGCCCCTTTGAAAGCTTAATCAGCAGCACGCGTCACCCGGCAATCATTATTAGCGCCATGCTCCTTTTTACTTTTGTTGCTGGTTTTCTCTTTTATCTCAACAACTCCACCAAAGTTACCTTTACGCAATTGTTAGTACCTGCAGTAGGGATGACACTGCTTTTTTGTCTATGGCCCAGCTTGGTTGCCCTCATATCCCATTTAACTAAACATGAAGCAAGGATCATGAACCAATTGGGCATTAGCTTTGTCTTTTTTAATCTAATGTGGATATCCGATGTTTTTGAATCAATCGTTAAATTTAATGTGTCGAGTAATTGGTCGTTCGCAGGATTAATCACCTTATTACCTATCGCTTTAGCATTTTGTTTATTTTGGCTAAACTGCTACGTAGGTTTTCATATGACAAAACGACGTAGATTAACCGTCGCTTTTAGTTTAACGGCAATATTATTTGGCAGTAGCTTTTTAATTCAATTAAGTCACAAACCCGACTTTAATCCTATGCCTAGGTACAATGGCACCATAATGACGCCAAACTTTCTAATTACGTCCAGCAGTACAACCAGCCGTTTTCTAAAAGATAGTGCTCAATTATTCGATAAAGCACGAACAGCAGCTGAAAAAAAATAAAAAAAGCGGCCTATAGTAAAACTATAGGCCGCTTCAGGATTCTTAATTAAGGTCCTAAGACTTAAACAAAATACTTATGGCTTAGCAATAAACCCTACCGCATTATAAACATCAACAAGCACCTTACTTGCTCTTTCTGACGCCTTTTCAGCGCCATTTCGCATCACTTCTTCTAAAAACGCCTGATCATTTCGGTATTGATGAAACTTTTCTTGAATAGGTTTTAATAATTCAACCACAGCTTCTGCAACATCTCCTTTTAAATGCCCATACATTTTGTCTTCATATTGTGGTACTAGCTGTTCAACACTTTGTCCTGTTGCACAAGAGAGTAAAGATAACAAATTCGACACACCTGGTTTTTCTTCAGTATTAAAATAAATATTCGCTTGCTCGTCTGAATCTGTCACTGCACGTTTGATCTTTTTAGTGATTTTTTTAGGATCTTCTAACAAGCCAATAAAATTACCCGGGTTAGTGTCTGATTTTGACATTTTTTTGCCAGGCTCCAACAAACTCATCACCCGAGCGCCATGCTCTGGAATGTATGGATCAGGCACGGTAAAAACATCACCATAAAGATTGTTAAAGCGATTAGCGATATCCCGCGCTAATTCTAAATGCTGCTTTTGATCATCGCCAACAGGCACTCTATCCGCACGGTAAAGCAAAATATCTGCCGCCATTAAGACAGGATAAGTAAATAAGCCCGAATTCATATTCACTTCAGATTTTTGTGACTTGTCTTTATATTGAGTCATACGGTTAAGTTCACCCATTTGGGTGTAACAATTCAACACCCAACTTAGCTGACTATGCTCAGGTACATGCGACTGAATAAAAATAGTACTCTTTTGAGGATCTACACCACAGGCAAGATATAAAGCCAGGCCATCCATCGTCGCTTTACGTAACGCTTCAGGATTGGGCCGAACAGTAATAGCATGTTGGTCAACTAGCATGTAATAACATTCATGACTTTCTTGCATATTAACCCATTGCTTTAATGCGCCTAAATAATTACCTATAGTCAAATCACCTGACGGCTGACAGCCACTTAATACAATCGGTTTATTCATGATTATCCTTTTACTGCATCCCAACAGTGGAATTGCATTCTTAATGTTTATTTCAGTTATATTTCAGTATTATTTATACCTAAACTACTTGAGTATAAAAATAATATTTTAAGCAATTTTATATTTTAATCATATAATTACTTTGTTACTTTCGAAAGTTCTGTGCGCATTTGATCAATGGCAACTTTATAATCTGGTTGTGAGAAAATTGCAGAGCCCGCAACAAACATATCAGCGCCTGCTTCAGCTATATCTGCAATATTATCGACTTTAACCCCACCGTCTACTTCTAAACGAATATTACGACCACTGGCATTAATTTTTTCACGTACTAAACGTAATTTATCTAACGTGCCGGGGATAAAGGATTGGCCACCAAAACCAGGATTTACAGACATCAATAAAATAACGTCTAACTTATCCATAACAAAATCCAGACAATGTAATGGTGTCGCAGGATTTAGTACCAACCCAGCTTTACAGCCGTTATCTTTAATAAGCTGTAAACTACGGTCAATATGGTCGCTTCCTTCAGGGTGAAAAGTAATAATGTCCGCACCCGCTTTGGCAAATTCTGGAATTAAACTGTCTACAGGCTTCACCATTAAGTGCACGTCAATAGGAGCAGTAATTCCATAATCCCTTAGAGACTTACATATCATAGGACCAAAAGTTAAATTGGGAACAAAGTGATTATCCATCACATCAAAATGAACCACATCAGCACCCGCGGCCAATACTTTATCAACATCATCACCTAAACGGGCAAAATCAGCCGAAAGTATTGATGGAGCAATTAAAAATGAAGACATAACGATCCCTTTGAATCAAACCTTTTTAAATTTGCGCTACTTTACCTAATGAACAAGCATTAATGAAGCAAAACTAAATATTGTTGGATTAAAATATTGCACTTTATTTGCTCTTTATGCATAGTTACGCACCAATATAGCGCAATATTTTTTTCGATTACACTTATTTCAGGATAAAATAAAAGACAATCATTTGAATTTATTACAATATAAATATTTTCTCGCCATTTTTTAATACAGGCATTGTCCTTGCTCATCCTATTAACACAATATGTAATCATTATTAAGACTAATTAAAGAGTATCAACATGAAAAAAACATATATATCACTTGCACTCACATCAATTATCGCTAGTTCAGCTTTTGTCTCAACTCAAACAATGGCGGTTGAAGGTTTATCTGCCAATGCCAGCGTAACTAATAACTATTTATGGCGTGGTGTTACTCAAACAACTAATGCGGCAGCGGTTTCTGGTGGCATTGATTATGAGGACAAATCAGGATTTTATGCTGGTGCCTGGACCTCAAATGCTGATTGGGCTCCAAATATGTCCTACGAATTAGATCTATACGGTGGTTTTTCCAATGAGTTAAGTAATGGTATTGGCTACGATGTTGGCTTCATCTATTACAATTATGATAACAGTGCCAATACAGATTTCAGTGAAGTATATGCAAATATTTCTTGGAAGTTTTTAACTGTTGGTTATGCAACGTTAATCGATTCTGATTCAGGCGGTGAATTTGCTGATGATACTTATATTAGTGCTGACGCAGCATTTGAACTTACCTCTGACATTATTTTAGGATTACATATCGGTACCTATGACTTCAGCGCAGGTGGTGATTATATTGAATACAGCGTTAACATAAGCAAAGATAATTTTACTTTTACATTAGCTGACACTGACATTGATGGCACTGGCGGAGACGTTAACATTACCGTTTCTTATACTGTTGATTTTGATTTATAAGCATTAATTGAATATTGTTTGCCAATGAATCATACTTAGTCCCTTGGAATAAATACGCTAATATTTTACTTATTTTACTTAAGGGAACAAAATGTCTGACAACAAAAGTAACAGCTTCAAAGAAACGTTTAAAAGTGTTGGTGCCGCTTTCTTTGGTGTGCAAAGTAACAAAAACCGCGAAAGAGACTTTAATCACGGGAAATTGAGTCATTTCATTATTGCCGGTATTATTGCCGTACTTATTTTTATTGCTTCATTGGTTGCTGTGGTTTCTTTGGTATTACCCGGATAATACCAATTTCATTAATGAGTGAAATTGGTATTCTGAATAAATTTACTGATGAATTGATTTTTTATCAAAAAAAGCTAACAATTCTGAAACCTTCTTCCTGTTACTTCCTTTTTGACTAATTGTACGAGCAACTTTAATTGATTTTATTTTACTCGCATGTTCATAAATTTTGCGGGTCCAAATAGTATCGTGATTACTGATCAATACCGATATATTTGAAGAGTCAGTAACTTCCTCTGCAGCATTAGCCAAATCAGCTTGTTCATCTAAACTAAATCCATTGCCAGCATAACTGGTAAAACTCGCCGTTTTGCTTAGAGGCACATAAGGCGGATCACAGTAAATTACATCATTACTTTTTGCACGTTCAAATGTCTGACGATACCCTTCACAGACAAAAGTGGCATTTTGCGCTTTTTCAGCAAAATAATTTAATTCAGCTTCAGGGAAATAAGGACGTTTGTATTTACCAAAGGGAACGTTATAACCACCAGATTTATTGTAACGACACAAACCGTTGTAACCATGTCGATTCATATACAAGAAAATCAACGAACGAAAATATTTATCTTTACTCTGATTAAATTCACTTCTTAACTGGTAATAAACTTCAGGTTGATTATTGGAAATATCAAAAATTTTAGCGGCGTCAGCAATAAATTGTTGCGGTTTTTTTTGTACTATTCGGTACAGGTTAATTAAATCATGATTAATGTCATTCAGTAAATAGTGTGAATAATCGGTATTTAAAAAAACAGAACCTGCTCCAACAAAAGGCTCAATTAATCGATCGGCTTCAGGCAACATTTTTTTAATAACATCACTAAGTCTGTATTTCCCTCCAGCCCATTTAAGAAATGCCCGATGTTTTTTTGTCATACCGCCTGTTCGCCTTAACTTAACTTAAAATATTACATATCAGTATTACTTAGAAGCATGCCTCCAAACAACGCAAATATCTTTAAAGAGTAAGCGGAATTGTATCCTTTATTAACGCTTATTGGGAGCTTTCAAAGGCATTGATTTCATTATTAATCGCACTAATTGATTTAATCCATGGTCGACGCTGTTTTAGCGCATTCGGTAAACTTAAAATAAGGGCTTCAGCTTCGGCTCTATCGGTAAAATGCTCAGAAGTGATAACAAATACAGTTAAATTATTTAATAAGCGATAATACCCCTTAAAATTAACGTCCTGATAATCAGCAACTAATACATCAGACACTTTCTTATCACTAAAAATGTCAAACTGCAAAACAAAGCCGTGATTGAACTGTTGATAATATTGTGCATTAATTTTTTTATTTTCAATACCCGTCGAATTAATCAACGTCGAATCAGTTAAGCTAGGTTGAGCAATATCAGACTGTATAAATTCATTTCTTTTACTCACATTAACCACTTCATTACTTTCGTCAGAGTTGATATTTTCTGCGGAAGCAATCTCTTCTTCAAACAATGCAATTGCGTTAACAATATCTTCCGGTTTCGCGGGTTGAATACTTTCTTTTAAAAGTTTAACTGTTGCTAATGGTTTATTCTGACCCGTTAAGGATAAAAGTATATCTTCAGTACTGGCAAGACTCCCTTGTGTAATAGAAGTTGCTGTTAAATTAACACCCTTAGATGAATTTGTTACAAAAACTTGCTGTGAACCAGTAGCTTCTGTAAGTGATAAACTTTTATCCTGCTCAATATTTTTAGCCGTATTTGTATCAGAGGAAGAAAGCGCGCTAAAGCTCATCGAATCTCGTTGGTATAAACTATAAATAATGGCTGAAGTGACTACGCCTAGTAACGTTATACCTATCAAAGCTTTTTTGAAAATAGTGATCTCAAATAACGAAGATTTACGCTTAAATAGTGGGTCTTTAAATGATAATAACTGTCCGGTATTAGCAGAAAGTATTGACATTTTATTTTCGAATAATGCCTTATTCTCAACAATTAAACCGCCTGCTTTCGCAGTACCCAACATTAGCACATTAATACTGGTATTCGTTTTTTGACAAATTTTAGTTAACTGACATAGCTCATACATTAACTGTAATGATAATAAATGTGCATGTTCTATAACGATACTGATAGCCTCATCCGAATTTTTGGCTAAATTAAAAATACTCACAGCCAATGACTGTTCAGGATCAAACAAGCTATTACCAAATAGCTGCTCAATAATTCGGCACCTTATTTGAATGTCATTTAATTTTGCAGAAATAGAAATGAAGCAGGCATTTTGATCAGCGGGTAAAGCTCCAAGAAACAAACTGCCAACCTTTGAATAAGCTTCAATTTGTTCGTCAACAATTAAAATAGCCTGTTTAGAGAATCTTAAGATGTAATCTATACGCGCATTAGTACTAATTGTTTCGACAGTAGGAGCATTCATTGTTAATTTAGTTGTCTGTGCTAATGCGGACATATTTCACCTTACTGGGTTTTACAGTAATCTAAGTAAGCAGCTTGGACACTACTTAGAAAATTACTTGGCTTTCCAGCCATTAAAATCACAGAATTTGTTGAAGCATGTCCTCTGTAACATCATCACGAATTTCAGACTTACCAATAGCAGTTGGCACGATAAACCGCAATTTTCCAGCTAGAGTTTTTTTATCACGACGCATATGGCAGATAAACTCGTTAAAGCCCATAGATTCAGGAGCACATAACGGTAAATTAAAAGCCAAGATCAAAGATTCAATACGACGGAGATCTGACACTTCAAGCAAATTCATTCCTACTGCCAATTTAGCAGCAAGTACCATGCCAGCAGCAACGGCCTCACCATGAAGCCATTTTCCATAACCTTGATCAGCTTCTATCGCATGACCAAAAGTATGACCTAAATTTAATAATGCTCTAACGCCAGCTTCAGTCTCGTCTGCAGCTACAATATCGGCTTTGCATTGACAGCATTTTTCAATCATTGCAGCAAGAGTAGTGTTGTCTTTACCATTAATCAGGCTAATGTTTTCTTCAAGCCATTGGAAAAAATCACCATCACCTAAAATACCATATTTGATAACTTCAGCCATTCCCGCATTAAATTCTCGCTCTGGCAAAGTAGATAATGTGTTTATATCAATAAAAACAGCTTTGGGCTGATAAAAAGCCCCAATCATATTTTTGCCTAAAGCATGATTAACAGCAGTTTTACCACCCACAGAAGAATCTACCTGAGAAAGTACTGTAGTAGGTACTTGAATAAAATCTATACCACGCTGATAACAAGCAGCGGCAAAACCTGTGATATCTCCAATAACCCCTCCACCTAAAGCAATAAGCGTCGTATCACGACCGTGACCGTTTGCCAGCAGGTGAGACATTATTTTCTCAAAGTTACTGAGGCTTTTTTCAGCTTCGCCATCAGGTAAAATTATTTCGTCTACCAGATAATCCGTCAGCTGTTGCTTGATGGTATCGGCATAAAGAGGGTGCACAATGGTATTGGAAACAATACAGACTCTTTTACCGCGGATATGAGAAGAAAAAAGGCTATTTTGATTTAAAAGCCCCGAATCTATGGTTATTGGATAGCTGCGATCGCCAAGATCGACTAAAAGTGTGGTCATTTTATAAAGTTCTGTTTAGAAGTTTAATCGTTCAACAATTTTATTAGCAACCACTTTTGCACTTTGATCATCTGTTTTGACAATAACATCAGCTATTTCTTCATACAAAGGATTGCGCTCTACTGCTAATTTTTCAAGTACAACTCTTGGCTCTTCCGATGTTTGTAATAATGGACGACGACGATCTCTTTGCGTACGTGCTACTTGTTTGTCTATCGTAGTTTCAAGATAAACAACAATGCCACGCGCGGATAAATGATTGCGAACTTCTGCACTGATCACTGAACCGCCACCGGTTGCCAGGACAATACCTTGCTTCTCGCTCAGGTCATCAATTACCGACTCTTCTCTTCTGCGAAAGCCTTCTTCGCCCTCAAGATCGAAAACCCAGGCGATATCCGCACCGGTTCTCCGCTCAATTTCTTGATCAGAATCGAAAAAATCCAGATGCAGCTTTTCAGCCAGCTCTCTACCAATGGTGCTTTTGCCTGCGCCCATAGGGCCAACAAGGAAAATGTTACGTTTTTCTGCCATTAGACTAACTTAATACTCAATGTAATTAATTACGGTTAACAGGATGTGAGGGAACCCCCTCGTAAATTTTAAGGGCGTAATTATCGCAATTGTTAGGTGGTGATTGCAAGTAAGTGTAGCAAAAATTCGCAACTTACTTGCAAATAAAGTTAAAAACGCTCCGTAACTATACGGGGAGTAACAAAAATGAGTAATTCTTTTTTCTCATTAAAGTTAGTACTATTTCTAAATAACCAGCCAAAATATGGAATATCACCCAAAACAGGTACTTTTGACACGGTACTAATAATTGATTGTTGGTATATACCACCCAAAACGATAGTTTCCCCATTATTAACTAAAACCTGAGTACCAATCCTTTGAGTATCTATTGCTGGCGCCTGTCCGTTTGAGACATCAGAAACAGTATCTTGAGTTACAACGAGATCCAAAATAATTCTATCGTCAGGGGTAATATGAGGTGTAACCGTTAAACTCAATACCGCTTTCTTGAATTGTGTTGACGTAGCCCCACTGGAAGAAGCTTCTTGATACGGAATTTCGACACCTTGTTCAATATAAGCTTCTTTCTGATTTGCAGTGGTAATACGAGGGCTGGCAATGATTTCGCCTTTATTTTCTTTTTCCATCGCACTTAATTCTAAATCTAAAATAGTGCCATCAGCTAAACGAGCCACCTGAAAAGCAATACTGCCAGCAGCATTCGAAACGGGTAAGTTTACATTTAAACGATCCGCTAATGATGGAACAAATCCGCCTGCGGCTGAATTTGCGCCAGTGATATTTCCTGATGTTGCAAATTCATCTCCGGCATCCGTGACTCCCCAACGAATACCAAGCTCTTCATTGATATTATCTTTTACAGTCACCATTCGCGCTTCAATGACCACCTGTCTTACAGGAATATCAAGCACACTTACCATACGTTTAATATCATCGATACTTTTAGCAGTATCACGAATAAGTAAAGTATTAGTACGTTCATCAACACTAACACTGCCTCTGGCTGATAAAATACTGTTGTCTTCATTTTTAATTAAATTAGCTAATTCAGCCGCTTTTGCGTAATTCACCTGTACATATTCAGAATACAAAGGCGCAAGTTCAGCCACTTGCTGCTTAGCTTGTAGATTTCTAGCTTCCTGAGCTGCAAGCTCATCGCTCGGGGCAACCAGCAAAATATTGCCTTGCATCCGCTTATCTAAACCTTTTACTTTCAATATAATGTCTAAGGCTTGATCCCAAGGAACACCGTCTAATCTTAACGTTATATTACCCGCAACAGCATCACTGGTAACTAAATTAAAACCGTTATAATCAGCAATAATCTGTAACACAGTACGTACAGAAATATCTTGGAAATTTAAAGAGATATCCCGACCAGAGAACTCATCAGAATCCCCCAAATAGCCAGAAACTTTAATTTTTTCTTTGACGATTAAAGAAAAAACATTATTGGTTTGCTGATGTTCAAAAGTAAAATTACTGTTTATATCAACCACCAGTCTCGCATTTTTTCCTTCTCTAAAAGTTTCCACACCTGAAACTAAAGTACCAAAATCGGTAACATCTAACTTATATATTAAATCATCAATGATTTGAGTATTATGAAACTCAATATACACTTTTCCCAATTTGTCACTGACATCAACAGCTACCATACTGTCATCAAGATAAACCAGTAGCTGGCCTTCATTTTCTTGTCCGCGCCTGAAATCTATTGATTGAATATTGTTAATAAAATCACCACCTTGTGGTAAAGCATTAACAACAACAGAATCTGCAACATATTTGTTCAGCACTAATGAAAATTCAACTCCCTTTTGGCTGACATCAAACAAAGAAAGTTTGTCTAAATTAACCGACACGACTACCCGTCCACCTAGCTTTTGAACCGTAATATCTTGAACACCAGCATGATCTATTTTAGTACGGGTCAGGTTAGTATTGAATTGGGTTGCGTCAAAGGTAATTTCTATGCGAGCCGGACTCAAAAAAGTTTTGACCTTGGGTCGTTCCTTAATATTTTCGGAAAGTGAAAAAACGAGTTTAATTTCCTCATTTTGCATTGTGTTATATTTTATATCTAACAATTGTGCAGAAAACGCCACTGATGACACAAAAAATAAAATTGTCGAAATAATAAATTTTACACACGTGCTATAGGTAAATGTTTTTAATTCTTTCATCATTTTAACTAGCAACATTAGTTCCTTTGCCCCTTTAAATCAGCTCTAACCATTACAACCGCTGTTTCGCGTTTAACCCAACAACCTGCACCGTCCGGTATCAATTCAATGACCTTCACTTTATCCGGAGTTACAGCCGTAATAATACCGTTAAACAATCCTACATAATTACCTGAAGTTACTCTATGTAAAGTCCCGTCAGACGATTCAACTAACGCCCAAACAGTGCCTGCTTCACCCAAAGTACCTTTCATGGATAAATCACTCAAAGCAAATTTTTCCAATGGTTGTTTCCGACGACGTGGTTCAGGACCTAAACAACCAGACATTTGCTGTATTTTTTCCTGAATAACTGCAGGTTGTGGTGCAACAAAAGGACTTCTCAAAGTATGGGCAGAGTATTCGAAATGATGAAAAACAGGCGCAGATGGCATAGGTTCAATATAGGTGGTGGTATTAGCATGCACCGTTGCCATGTGTGCTTTAATATCATCCGTATTATCAAAACAACCGCTGATAAAAAGTGGCATTATTAAAATTAAGACTATTTTTTTCATTCTGAAGTAGCCTCGCGATATCTGTAAGTACGTGCCTGCAACTTTAAAATTAAACTACTTTCACCCTCTTTGACACGACTAATGTCAAAATCATGTAAAGTCACAATTCGTGGCAAACCAGCAATTTTACTGACAAAATCACCAAATTCATGATAATCACCCACCACTTCAATATTTATAGGTAACTCAACATAAATCTCTCTTGATATTTCTGGTTGCCAATCTATCTTAACAAAATCCAAACCGCTTGTAGTACCGACAAAAGTGATATCATCAAGTAAACCAGGTGTTTCAAGACTTTCGGGTAAACTCTTCAACTGTGAAGTTAACAGCTCTTCAGCCTCTACCATTTGTGCCTGAAAAAGTTCCAGGTTAGCGGCAACATGATATTTACTTTCGTATTGCTGCTTTAAAGTAACTTCTTCGGCGATAACAGTATCTAATTTAACCAGTTTATCTTGAATTAGCATTACGTAGCTTAAACCGATAACAACAATAGCTAAAAAAATAGCTAAAACTATTTTTACTATTGGTGGCCATTGACCAATATTATCCGGTTCAAGATTGTCAAATTGCGATAAATCAATATTCACTATTTCGCTCCTTGAATGGCGGCTTCATCTTTCAATCCTTCGATGCGAACGCGCATTTTAAACTCGCTAAGCAATTTGCTCTTAGCATCATTAGACACAATGGATTCTAACACAGCATTAACAAATAATTCAGAAGCTTCAATTTCCCGGATCATATTAGATAAGTGGTTATTCGACTCACTTTTGCCAATGAGTAAAATGCTACTACCCTGCTTTTCCAATTTAATTAAATAAATACCACCAGGCACGATCTTTGAGATTTCATTCAGTACCTGAGTACCGACATTACGGCTACGCTGTAATTGCTCTATAACACTGATCCTTTGCTGCAAGGCAGTTTTTTTCTGGTTTAACGTATTAATTTCAGCAATTTTAATATCTAGTACTTTAATTTCATCTTTCAAAAATTGATTTCGTGATACCTGTCCATCAATTCCAGCCTGATAAAATTGACTAACGATAAATACCAATGCAAAAGCCATCAAACCTACCAAAGCTAAAATACTGACATATTCCTGCTTTTGAGCTTTTTTGACTTCTTCACGCCATGGAAGTAAATTTATATATGCCATGACGTAAAACTCCTCAATGCTAACCCGGCAGCAACCATAAATTGCGAAGCGTTAATTTTTAATTCATCCTGATCAATGTTTTTTGAAATCACCATATTTTCAAAGGGGTTAGCAATTACCGTATGAATGCCCAGCTCTTGTGTCAACAACTCATGAGCTCCCTCAATTAGGGCGCAACCTCCTGAGATAACCAAGTAATCAACCTTATCCTTACCGCTAGACGTTAAAAACATTTGAATAGCGCGACGTATTTGCTGCACCAATACCGTATGGAACGGCGCTAATACCTCAAAAGTATAATTAGGTGGTAGATCATTCGATAATTTAGCCGTTTCTGCTTCTTCAAAAGACTTGTTGTAATAGGAAGCAATTGAACGGGTATATTGTTCTCCACCAAAAATTTGATCTCTACTGTAAATATGTTTATCTGCATCATTCACTGAAATTAAAGTCATTGTTGCACCAATATCAACAATAGCGACAGTTTTATCAGCAGCGTCATCTGGTAACAGGGGTAAAATTAGATCATGGGTCCGACTTATCGCATAAGATTCAACGTCTATTACTTTGGCTTTGAAACCACCACTTACAAGGGATGCAACACGGGTTTCAACCGATTCAGTTCGTGCAGCACTTAGCAAAACATTCGTTTTACTGGGGTCAGACTCATTAACATCTAAAGTTTCAAAATCCAGACTAACCTCATCTAACGGATAAGGGATCAAACTGTCCGCTTCAATTTCAATTTGACTAGCCAGTTCATCTTCGCTGAGAGTACCATCCATATAGATAGTTTTAGTTATAACGGTTTGCCCAGAAACAGCAGCTGCTGCCAAAGTAATAGATGAAGAAAACTTTTTTCGAATCTTTGCAATAACATTAGCTACCGCTTCTATATCTTGAATTTCACGATCGATAACCACCCCACGGGGCATTGGTTCAATTGCCAAAGCTTCTAAAATATAACCATCATTTCCCTGGTTAAACAAAACAGCCTTAACAGAGTGAGATCCTATATCTATCCCAACCATCAAGGATGTCTTCTTTTTCCATAGATTACTTAACATAACGTCCCACTAGATCTTATATTTAATATAATATTAGGCATAATATCGACATAAATACATTTATTACATGCTTTTACAGGATATACTAGTATTAATAAGTGTTTTTCCTTTTATTTTTCGAATAATTTAGAGAAGTTATTAATGTTTTCATTCAAACGACTAGTAAAATTTGGTCTATTTTCAACGTTTCTACTAGTACTCGCAATAATCGTTGCCTATCTCAGCATTAAAAGCAGCCTACCCAGCGTAGAATCTTTAAAAGATGTGCAATGGCAAACGCCAATGAAAATTTTTTCCGTGGATGGTAAATTAATCTCTCAATATGGTGAAAAAAAACGTATACCTCTGGCACTTAAAGAATTTCCTCAACCACTAATCAATGCTATCTTAGCAACTGAGGACGATCGTTTTTATCTGCACTTTGGTGTTGACCCAATAGGTATGGGCAGAGCTGTTATTGGACAAATTACCGGCAACAGCCGAGGTGGGGCCAGTACCATTACCATGCAAGTGGCACGTAACTTTTTTGGTTCACGGGAATTAACTTACATCCGTAAACTGCGAGAAATTTTTACCGCTTTTCATATTGAATACTTACTCACTAAAGATGAAATTCTTTCACTGTATCTTAACAAAATTCCATTAGGACACCGAGCTTACGGCTTTGGTGCTGCTGCTCAGGTTTATTATGGCAAAGAACTGCACGAATTGACTCTGGCACAATTCGCTGTGTTAGCTGGCCTGCCAAAAGCTCCCTCAACCCTTAATCCAATTCGCTCCCCTAAGCGCGCTAAAGCTCGTCGTGCTGTAGTACTAAAACGTATGTTAGTAACTGATTACATTTCTGATGAAGATTACAAGACAGCACTTAACGCACCCATAACGGGTAAACGCCATGGTGCAGAAATTGAACTTAATGCGCCTTATATTGCAGAAATGGCTCATCAGGAAATGATTAGCCTATACGGCAAAGAGCAGGCTTATACTGGCGGTTATAGAGTTTTCACTACGATTCCGGCCCATTTACAGAAATCTGCCCAGCAATCAGTTATTACAAATTTATTCAATTATGATCAACGTCACGGTTACCGGGGTCCAATAACTTCTTTGCGACCTGCACTAGAGAATAAATCAAATAACGCACCAAACAATCAAATTCAAGACGGCGTTAATTCAACTGAACATTTACCACTAACCTACGATGAACTAAAGGCTGCATTAACTAAATTATCAGGGTATCAAAGTTTAATACCCGCAGTAGTCAATGAAATATTCGATAACGAAGTGACGATCAAAAACAAAGTGACGATAAAACTCCTCGACAATGAGGATGGCACCATTTTCTGGCAGGGCATGTCATGGGCGCGTGAATTTATCAGTGATCAAAAACAAGGACTTCCGCCTAAACTGGCCAGTGACATTTTCTCCTATGGTGATGTTATTTGGGTAACTAAAAGTGATATTAACGACAATGGTTACCATTTGAGTCAATTACCTCAAGTAAGTTCTGCATTAGTTGCTATTTCACCTGACAACGGTGCGATTAAGGCCGCGGTGGGTGGTTTTAGCTTCAAACAAAGCCAATTTAACCGGGTTACTCAAGCAAAACGACAAGTAGGTTCAAATATAAAACCATTCATCTATTCTGCAGCATTAGAAAATGGTTTCACCCTAGCATCTATGGTTAATGATGCTCCGATAAATCAAACAGACAAAAATACAGGATTTGTCTGGCGTCCGAAAAATTCACCACCAGTTTATAACGGCCCAATCAGAGTTCGTCGTGCTTTAGCACAATCTAAAAACGTCATTGCTGTTCGCTTATTAAGATCCGTCGGCTTAAGCAAAATTATCGACCATTTATCATCTTTTGGCTTTGCTCCAGATGAACTTCCCCGTAATGAATCTTTAGCTTTAGGCTCAGCTTCATTAACGCCATTAGAAGTTGTCACCGGATTTGCGACTTTTGCCAACGGTGGTTTTTTAATTGAGCCTTATCTCATTGAACGAATAGAAGATTCCTTTGGCAAAATTATTTTTCAAGCAAAGCCTTCATTGGCTTGTGAAGATTGTACTGATTTCACCCAATATAATGATTTTCAATCACAAACAGATTTTGATTTTCAAAAGAATTTAACTGCAGATATAAATCCTTTATCTTCAAATAGCCTGTCAGGTAAATTTGAAATACTTAATTCTACGTCTGAGACTGACGAAGCATTACTTGTTAATAAAGCAGAACGAGTAATTTCATCACAAAACGCATTTTTAATAACAGAAGCGCTAAACAGTGCTATTTGGGGATATGACTGGTCAATAACTCCCGGTTGGCAAGGAACAGGCTTCAGAGCGAGATTAGCTTTAAAACGCCGGGATATAGCGGGAAAAACAGGCACAACCAACCAAGCTAAAGACGCCTGGTTCTCAGGCTTTAGCCGCAGATTGGTCGCGACATCCTGGATTGGTTTTGATAATCCAAGCCGCAACCTTGGTCAATCACTTTTCAACAAAAATCTGGGAAAAGATCAAATTACAGGAAAAGAATTTGGTGCTAAGTCGGCACAACCCGCCTGGATCACTTTTATGAAAACAGCATTGGCAGAGCTTCCGGTTGAGCCTTTTGAGCAACCGCTGGATATAGTTTCTGTACGCATTGATAAAGTCAGCGGTAAACTCAGTAAAAAAACCGATAAAACCAGTTTATTTGAATATTTTCAGATAGGAACAGCACCTAAAGAATATGTAACGTTAGATAACAGCAGTGAAATTCTTGATGGTGATGATTCGAATGAGGATGAAGATATTTTTTAATCTGGTGTTTAACCTAGTACTTTTTAACCTACTAAAGTTTAACAGTTCAATTTATAAAATAAGGGTTAGGCCTTCAGCTAACCCAACCTAATTTGATCAGTTTAATATCAATTATTTATGCTAATTAAATCTCTTTAGTGAATATTTTAGATTTACGCTGAAAGTTGTACATTTTCTGTTTACCTTCTGGTAATTTATCAATTGGCTGTTCAACATATCCCTGCTCAATAAACCAATGAGAACTTACTGTCGTTAAAATAAAAATAGACGACATCTTCTGTTTTTTTGCTTCTTTTTCAAGAGAATTAATTAAGCGTACACCGCGATTTCCGCCACGGTAATCAGGATGAATAACCACACAGGCAATTTCACCTGCATTAGCTTCCGGAAATGGATACAAAGCTGCGCAAGCGATAATAACATCTTCTTTTTTAATAACATTGAATAGTTCTATTTCTACTTCGAGCAATTCACGCGAACGCTTAACAAGCGTTCCTTCTGATTCAAGCGGTTTAATCAGTTCTAATATTCCACCAACATCGTCTATTGTCGCCCTGCAAAGCAGTTCTCTGTGATCTTTAGCAATCAACGTTCCGGCACCATCACGAGTGAAAAGCTCTTGTAAAAGTGCGCTGTCACTTTGATAACTGACACAATGACAACGGTCAACACCCTGCTCGGCACTTTGTGAAATAGCGCGCATTAGTAACTGTTCAGCATGATCGCCACTACTATTTGCAAGTTTTTTGACAGTACCTAATCCGCAACTACGAATTAATTGCCCGTCTTCACCAATAAAACCCGCATTTTCTGTTAACGCAATCAGTTTATCCGCTTTTAAAGATATCGCTGTTTGTGTTGCTACATCTTCCAATGACAAATTAAAGACTTCCCCCGTCGGTGAATAACCTATAGGTGAAAGTAACACGATTGAACCATAGTCGAGTTGAGTATTAATTCCTGTAGTATCGATACGTCTGACTAAACCAGTATGTTTAAAATCAACACCGTCTCTAACACCAATAGGTTTAGCAATAACAAAATTACCTGCGCTCACCCTGATTTGAGAACCATGCATTGGTGAATTAACCAATCCCATCGTTAATAATGCTTCGATATGAATGCGCAGAGAACCCGTTGCGTCTTTTACTGCAGATAAAGTCTCTGCATCCGTAATACGTAAATTATTATCTATTTGCTGCTTTATGCCATAAGCTTTAACTCGTTGTTCAATTTGCGGACGAGCACCATGAACCAGTACCAATTTAACACCCAGACTTCTCAGCAATGCGATATCGTGAATAATATTGGCAAAATTTTGATGTTGAATTGCTTCACCACCAAACATTAAAACAAAGATTTTACCCCGATGTGCATTAATATAAGGTGCTGCATTTCTAAACCATTTAACGTTATCTATATTACTGTTATCCATAAATTATCATCACAACTTATTACGCTTATTACGCTTATTACACTTATTACACTTATTACCTTTACCAGTTCCGCACATCATTGGAACTGGGATTAAACAACTTATACACTTATAAACACGTACTAAAACTTTTGACCAAACACTTAATCCAAAAAATTTACGAAGCATTACCATTACTACGATCAACTATGTATTCCATTGCCACTTCATCGTCCGGATTTTTATGCGGGCTTTGTTCACTGTCTTCAATAATATTTTCAGCTAAAGAATTTTTATCTATCAATGCAAATCCTAATTTATTGAAGAATTCAGGCACATAAGTCAGCACAATGATTTTCTGCAATTCGATTTGATGGGCAAATTCTAATAAATATTGCACCATGGCCTGTCCTTGACCTTGACTATGCGCTTCTTCGTCAACAACAATAGAACGAATTTCTGCCAGCTCTGTTTGATAAATATAAAGTGAAGCACAGCCAACAACATAACCATCAACTTCAGCAACAACAAAGTTTTGAATATCGTGAATAATATTATCTTGACAACGTGGTAAAATTTCACCCTTCCCTGACCAAAAATCTACTAATTGATGTATTTTTTCGACATCTGACATCCTTGCACGGCGTACCGATAATGCAGCAGCTCGCTGGGCATTTAAACGTTGTTTAACTTGTTTAAGTGCCATATTAATTTGATCTTTACCCGGCGCACCCAAAACTTGAGTATTTAACTTGTCTTGATTATCCGCTTGAATATCTGCAAGTGCTTTTTGCACTTGTACTCTGGAAGTACCTCCCAAAGCTTCACGCTTATCAAGACAAGATTCTATCGACAAATGCTGATACACATCTTGTTCTATCTTAGGGCAAAATTCTTGCAACTCTGCGACTGTATAATCTTCAAGAGCATGCCCAGCTTCAATTGCAGCTAAAACAACCTCACCAACAATATGATGAGCTTCACGAAACGGAATGTTTTTACTCACCAGATAATCGGCAAGTTCGGTAGAATTAGCATAACCTTGTTGTGCCGCAGCTAATGTTCTGGCCCGGTTTACTTTAAGTCCGTCAGCAATTAAAACCGCCATTTCCATACATTCTTGCCAGGTATCAAGCGCATCAAATAAGCCTTCTTTGTCTTCCTGCATATCTTTATTATAAGCAAGAGGTAAAGCTTTCATTGTGATCATCATGCCAGCGAGAGATCCCATCACCCGCCCAGTTTTACCACGGATAAGTTCTAGCGCATCCGGGTTTTTCTTTTGTGGCATTAATGATGAACCTGAAGTTACTGAATCACTCAATTCAATAAAACCCGCTTCACCTGAATTATAAAAAATCAAATCTTCCGCAAAACGTGATAAATGCATCATGCTTATGCTGGCGCTGGATAATAATTCAATCACATGATCTCTGTCTGAAACAGCGTCTAAACTGTTGAGCGTTGCGCTACGAAAACCTAACTTTTGAGCAAGCTCTTCTCTATCAATTGGATAAGCAGTACCAGCTAATGCACCAGAGCCAAGCGGAGATGTGTCTGCACGATAAAGTGTATCTTTTAAACGACCAATATCACGATTAAACATTTCCACATAAGCTAAACACCAGTGACCAAAAGTAACAGGCTGCGCCCGCTGTAAATGAGTATAACCGGGTAAAACCGTATTACTCTCACGTTCAGCAAGATTCATTAATGCCTGTTGTAAGTTAACCAGCGCAAATAAAATTTCCCCGCCAGTTTCTTTACACCAAAGTTTTAAATCGGTGGCAACCTGATCATTACGACTACGACCGGTATGAAGCTTTTTACCCAAATCACCCGTTTTTTCTATCAGGTTAATTTCAACCCAACTGTGAATATCTTCCGCATCAGAGTTTAAAATTTGTTTTGGATCTTGCTCTACTGAATCTTTTAATTCATTCAGTGCAGCGTGCAGTCTGATTAATTCGTCATCGCTTAAGACATTAACTTTGTTTAATGCTTCAGCCCAGGCAATTGAACCGACAATATCCTGAACTGCCATTCGATAATCAACAGGCAATGAGTCATTAAACGCTTTAAATTGTGCACTGGCTTGCTCTTTAAATCTACCGCCCCATAACGCCATTATTATTTCTCCTTTGTTTGGGCTTGATCTGATGTTTTGGCTGGATCTGATGTTTTGGCTTGCCCTGATGTTTTGGCTTGCGAAAGCGCCGTAATACGACTAGATAAACTAAACAAACGAATAAAGCCTTCAGCGTGTTTCTGATCATAAACATCATCAGCACCAAAAGTTGCAAACTCTTCTGAGTATAGGCTATTAGGAGAACGACGTTGAGTAACGGTTGCTTGCCCTTTATAAAGTTTAACAACAACATCGCCAGTGATCTTTTCTGCAAACGACGCAGCGGCGGCTAATTGTGCTTTTGCCAGCGGGGTAAACCAACGGCCATCATAAATTACATGTGAAAATTCCAAGCCTACTGATTCACGGAATTTCAATGATTCTTTATCTAAAATTAAAGACTCTAAACCTTTATAAGCAGCCATCAACACTGTACCACCCGGTGTTTCATAGCATCCACGAGATTTCATACCAACCAAACGGTTTTCAACAATATCAATACGGCCAACACCATGAGCGGCAGCTTTTTCATTCAAATACATCAGTGCCTGATATGCCGACATTGGTTTACCATCAACCGACACTAATTCACCTTCATCGAAACTTAAAGTTACTTTGCCCGCTTCATCTGGCGCATCCATAGGATCAACCGTCATAGTCCAGACTTCTTTAGACGGTTCACACCAGGGATCTTCTAATTCGCCACCTTCATGAGAAATATGCCAGGCATTTGCATCACGGCTGTAGATTTTGGTTAATGAAGCTGAACAGGGAATATTTCGCTCAACTAAGTAATCTAACAAGTCTTCACGAGAAACCATGTCCCATTCCCGCCACGGCGCGATAACAGTAAGTTCAGGTGCAAGCGCAGCAAAACATGATTCAAAACGTACCTGATCATTCCCTTTACCGGTACAACCATGACACACAGCATCAGCGCCAACTTTTAACGCAAATTCGACATGCGCTTTGGCAATAATAGGACGGGCCATTGAAGTACCCAATAAATATTGGCCTTCGTACACCGCACCTGTTTTAAGGATCGGATAAATATATTCTTTGACGTATTCTTCTTTAAGATCTGCCACATAACATTCTGAAGCACCTGAAGCGATTGCTTTTTCTTTGATACCTTCAAGCTCTTCTTCACCCTGTCCAACATCAGCACAAAAGGCAACAACTTCACAATCATCATAGTTTTCTTTTAACCATGGAATGATAGCTGATGTGTCTAATCCACCTGAATATGCTAATACAACTTTTTTAATTTTTTTCTTGTCTGCCAAGGCCATGATCTTAACTCCTAATTTCTTAAATTCTTAAATTCTTAATTTCTTAATTTCTTAAATTGCTTATGTAGACTAAACTTATCTCCAACAATTTCTTTGTTAGCGTACATTCCAACCTACAACAATTAATCTGCTAATAAAGCGACCAGCACAGCATTTTGCGCCCACATTCTGTTTTCTGCTGCTTGAAACGCCACACACATGTCGCTATCAAAAAGCTCAGTCGTGATTTCTTCATCTAAATGCGCTGGCTGGCAATGCATAACGATACTTGCCCCTGTATCAGTCATCATTTGATGATTCACTTGATAAGGATAAAATTTCGCTAAAACATCCTTAATCTTATTTTTATCACTGAGACTCTCGTCACCCATTGAAATCCAGGTATCGGTATAAATAGCATCTTGCTGACCTATTTCCTCAACTTTGTCTGTGAGTATTAACGTACTGCCTGATCCCTGCGCAAAGGACTTTGCCTTATTAAATATTAAGGCTTCAGGGCCAAAACCTTCTGGACATACTAAAGTGAAATCAACACCTAGAATTGACGCCATAATCATCAAAGAATTAGAGACATTATTGCTATCACCAACATAAGCTAATTTAACGCTTGATAAATCGACAAAATTTTCAGATAAAGTAACAAAGTCTGCTAATGCCTGACACGGATGATAAATATCGCATAAAGCATTAACGACCGGCACAGAAGCATGCTGTGCTAATGCTTCAATAGCACTGTTCTTAAAAACCCTTGCTACAATGATATCGGCCCAACAAGAAAGGTTTTTGGCATAATCACTTATCCGTTCACGTTCACCTAATTTTCCATTTTGCTGTCCCAGATAAAGTGCGTGACCGCCTAATTTATTGATACCAATATCAAAACTTACGTGAGTTCTAAGTGAGGGCTTTTCAAATAACATCACAACTGACTTTCCTGACAGTGCATTGTTAAAATCAGCCGGTGTTTGTTTTATTTTTTTGGCTAGCTCAATAAGCGCCAGTAATTGTGCTTTGTTTAACTGATCATCAGCTAAAAAATTGGAAATAGAGATAGTTGGTTGTGACATGAGTAAAATCCTGTACGAAAAAGTGTCTAAAAGTTAATTGCGTTACGTAAAATTCAACAGTCAGGTTGAATGCGGGTACCAATGTTGTCACCGTTGAGTAAATTAATAATTTGCTCTGGTGATTGCCAACTGGCAACCGCGATACTTCGTCGTAACTGATTAGCAGCGTGAAGTGCTGCATTAACTTTGGCGGTCATACCGCCAGCGATAACACCTTGTTCTATTAGGGTTTCTGCTAGTTTACTATTTAATGAGGGCAAATATTCACCATCACCATCTTTTACGCCATTAACGTCCGTTAACAACAATAATTCAGCATTGAGCAATTGGCATATTGCTACTGCCGCATCATCAGCATTTACATTAACTAATTCACCGGTTTTTAATGAACCAATCGAAGAAATAACAGGCAAAAATTTTGCTTTTAATAAAGTATCAAGTAACCTGCTGTCTTGAGGTTTTGGTTCCCCTACCAAACCTAATCCTTTATCACTTAATTTACATGAAACCAGATGCCCGTCTGATAAAGATAAACCAACCGCTTGCAACCCTATAGAAACAGCTGTAGCGACAATTGATTTATTAACATTTCCCGCCAGTGCACCACTGATAATTGGCATTTGTTCCGCAGGTGTAACTCTTAACCCCTGCTTTTTTTGAGTGGAAAAACCAGCTTGTTCAAGCATTTCGTCAACCACACAACCACCGCCATGCACTAAAACTACAGATTGATTTTCAAGTTCGCCGATGACAGACAAAAGTTCAATTAAGGCTTGCTCTTTTTCAAGAATAGCGCCACCAATTTTAATCACTAATGGTTTATTCATGAGTTACTCCTGAGCTATCACTTTTAACAGAAATATTTGATAAAAAATTACGGGAGATCAGACTGTAATAGCTCGGTAATCCTAATGAAATATTAGCACATTGCACGGCTTGGGAAGCCGCGCCTTTCAATAAATTGTCAATAGCACAGCTAACGACTAAAACTTGCTTTTCTTGATCAAATTTCCAATGTAAATCGGCAAAGGGTGTCTGGGCAACATTGTCAATTTTCGGCCAGGTTGGCACCAACCTTACCAACGGCTTGTCTTGATATGCAAAATGATAGGCATCATTTATCTGCTGTTCAGTAACTTCACTTTTCAACTGCAAAGTAATTGTCGTCAGTAAACCACGTTTATATGGTGCAAGATGAGGATTAAAAATCACTTCTGCCTGAGCTTCTTGTGATATTTCAGGTTGATGTCTATGTTGCAAAATATTATATGGCGTTAGACTCACTTCACAAAAACTGGTACCTAATGAGGCTTTTCTGCCTACACCCGTAACACCGCTAATACCGTTTACCACAATCAAAGAGTTTTCAAAATGAAGTTTATTCATCGTTATTGGTTTTAAAGCCAATAAGCTAGCCGTAGGATAACAGCCTGGTACAGCAATTAAGTTTGCTTTGGAAATTTCATCTTGATGCCATTCTGCCAAACCATAAACGGCTTCAGATAAAGTATTTTGACACTGATGTTCAAAACCATAATAGGTAGGGTAATCTGCTGGATTTTTTAAACGGAAACCACCTGAAAGATCGAAAACTTTAATGCCCGCATCAACAAAAGCTTTCGCCCACTGCGCGCTGAATTCATGCGGCGTAGCAAAAAATACCGCGTCCAGCGCATCTACCGTTTTATTTTGTTTATTGCTTACAGTGGTTTCAAACCAATTGTGAGAAAAAGAAATCAGGGGTAAATCACATAGCCCCTGCCAGCGAGCATGAAGTTCACTAAATTTTTTCCCAGAACAAACACTGTTTTCAGAAACAACTAATTGTTGTATTGAAACTTTATCGTGTGCGCAAAGTAATCCTATTAACTCTGCCCCAGCGTAACCACTGGCACCAATAACCGCAACTTTCATAATCAATCTCAATTTAAATTTAACAAATGCAATTTTATGCAAATATAAACATCAGCTTCTTGCAACAATTTTCAAATTTAACTATCGAAGTTAATTCGTATTAACTTTCAACATCTAATTGAACACTCGTTACCTCACCAAACAAAAACCTTTACAAATCTAATAAAAACTGATCGTCGTCGCATCATTGTATCCATTATCACTTTTGAGTAGCCTTATTCAATTAGGTTAATTACACTACAAATAAGAAAATAGCACTTCGTGGGTAGTTATGCAACAAAATAGCATAACCATTTAAAGTTTTTATTAATAGGTATCCTGAGATTGTTATATGAATAAATTACCTAACTTTACCGATGCATTAACTCAACTAATAGCCAGTCCTTCAATCAGTTCAACTCAAGCCAGTTGGGATCAAGGAAACCATAATATTATCCAGTTACTTGCTACATGGTTTGAACAATTAGGCTTTTCCATCACCATTCAAAAAGTACCCGAGACTAATGACAAATATAATCTATTAGCCAAACTTGGCAGTGGTACCGGTGGATTATTACTCGCGGGCCATAGCGATACGGTTCCTTTTGATGAAAATCGCTGGCAATCAGATCCATTAAAAATAATCAGCAAAGATGATAAATTTTATGGCTTAGGCACCTGTGACATGAAAGGCTTCTTTGCCTTCATTTTGCAGGCGTGTAAAGGTTTAACAGCACAACAAATTAAAAAACCTTTATATATTCTGGCGACTGCCGATGAAGAAACGACCATGGCAGGCGCACGATTTTTTGCCGCAAGTCAATTAGCAAAACCTGATGTTGCTATTATAGGAGAACCAACAAATTTGGTTCCTGTGGTTATGCACAAGGGTCATATGTCACATCGTATCAGCGTACTAGGGCAGTCCGGACATTCAAGCAAACCCGCTTTGGGGATAAATGCCATTGAAATTATTCATCAGGTGATAGGACAATTAATTAACCTCAAAGAAACACTCTCAAATACTTATAACAATGAAAGTTTTGATGTGCCAAGTCCAACTTTAAATTTTGGTGCAATTAATGGCGGCGATAATGCAAACCGTATATGTGGACATTGCACATTAGATATTGATATGCGCTCATTACCAAGTATTAGCGACAGTGAACTGATTAACTTCCTGGCAGATAGTTTGAAACCCTTAGCAAAAAAATATCCCGGTCGTGTCATTTTTGAAGAATTACATCCAAGCTCGCCAAGTTTTGAACAAGTTACACCAACTCACTTAGTCGACCTCGCAGAAGAAATAAGTGGTCATCAATGTTGTGCTGTCAATTACGCAACGGAAGCCCCTTTTATTCAACAACTAGGTTGTCAAACCATCGTAATGGGACCCGGTTCAATAGATCAAGCCCATCAACCAAATGAATTTTTGGCCTTTTCAGAAATAGACAAAACCACCACTATGTTAGTGAAAATGATCCAACACTATTGTTTAAATGCCTAATAATTAGAGGTATACCCAAGCTTATTGTAAACACCTTATAAAATGGCTTGGGTAGTAATGACTAAAAGCTGTGCCTATCACTCTCGTGGCTAATATTTTAATACAATTTAAAGAGCCTAAAATCTGCAAAAAAACATCAAAAAGTAGTATTATTAAGTGGGGGTGGAATATGAAATTTAATAGAAATAATATTGAAATAGGCCATTACATGTCTAAAACTAACATTCAGCTTAGTGATAACAATTTAAAAATTAACTTCGGTGATGAATTCGACATAACAGATGTATTAAAAAATAATAGAGTTGAAATTCTTCATGATCATAAAAGTTATATTTTCGATAAGAATATTTTAGACGGGGCTATAATTGCATTAAGCCATTAACAGCAGCTTTAAAGCCACTAACAGCAGCCTTAAGCCACTATTCAGCTGACTTAAACTACTAACACTCTGGCTTTAGCCATTCGCAGCATTAACCGTTAAAGGCAGTGCTGCGCTTCTTTTAGAGCAAATCGCTCTAAGGGCTTGGTGTTTGCTGAAACTTTATCAATTAATTTTTAGCTCTTAGTTTAGGTAACTGCCACTGCTCAAGCAAACCATCACTATTCGCGCTGACTATCTGACTATTACCCTGATACGCAACACTAAGTACTGAAGATCTACCTTTAGTAATTTCAGACTGCCACTGGGCAAGTAAAGCACCATCAGAGACCCGCCAAAGTTGTAGAACTTGACGGGGGGAGCCAGATAATAAGGTGGATTTATCCGGTGAAAAAACTGACTCGTTGAATTCAAAGAAACGCAAATAGGTATCTAACTCGGCTAATACGTCACCCGAAGATAAATTCCAGAAAGTACTGTCTTCAATGGCATCAAGCGTGAAACCAACTGTACCATCAGCACTGATACTGACATGATTCACCCGCGAACCATGGCTAAATACATGTTTGTTAATTCCGGTTTGAGTTTGCCACAACATGGCTTTTTTATCACTTGAGCCAGTGAAAGCCAGTTGACCGTCGTCTGATAAACTGACCGAGTTAATATCTAAACGATGTTTGTCAAAGATCGTGACTTTATTTTTAGTAACATCAATCACGCTTGCTTTACCGCTTCTAAAACCTAATAAAATAAGTGAACCATCAGCTGAGATATCAATATCATTGATGATGTTATCAGCGACTTGCCATTCGCCAACGAGTTGATTGTTCAACAAAGAATAGAGGCGTACCAATACCCTGTTGGATGTTAAGTAAAATTGATTGTTTTTACTGAGTTCAACTATTTCAATAAATTTCGCTTCATTGCCACGTAGACAGTTCAATGGTGACTTTGACTGACTATTTTTCCACAAACAAACACTTTTACCGTCAGCAACAAGGTTAAATTTTCCATCTTTGGATAGCGCTGAAGCGGTTACTATTTTATCACTATGACTTAAAGCTAAAGTTGATTTTGCCGTATGAACTTCTTGCCCAGAACAGCCAAACAGGCTTAACAACCCTAGTGTCAAAATGAACTTTACCATTATATTTACATCCAATTTACTTCTTAATCTTTTCCTACTATCTACAATTATCCTCTGTGTAGTCAAGTAAAAATATTAAATCTTCCGTCATTAGTGAAGTAAATCCCCGGTGTTTTAAAAAAAAGCAGTTAAATCAATCTTTTCTTTTATCCCATAATTTTTGATTAACTTTGGTTGAAAAATAATCTTCTGTTCGCCAACAGCGCGGGATTAGATCGAGTTCCTTGCGCTCTTGATAATTCGATGCCAATAACTGTAATATTTCATTTAATCGCTTTTTGCTGATCCGGGAAAATTTATTCACTGTTTCAAAATGATATAAATTGCACGCTAAAGGAACCGTAATATCCTGCCCATAGCTGATATAGGTTAAATTTTTTGTCGCTGACCTGCAAAGGGGTTCATCTAGATTTGGAGGGTTTAATTGAGTGACAATAGCATATTCATAACGATCCGTTAATTTACCGTTAGGATCAGTGGGAATATAGGTTATGCCAAAACCTTGAGGATAGCTTCCCGTGATCTGATGCAAAGCATCAACAACAGATTTACAACACGCACCTCGCTCAGCATTTTGTTGCAATACAATATAAACTTTGGGTAACAACTTATAGTTATAGCTTGGTTTTGTTGACAAAATCAAAGAAGCATAAATTTGTGGTACTTTTAATAAATTCCCAATACCACTTTTGGGAGCAATACTGCATTTTAGTAAATATTTTATGAAAGTAGTTTTTTTCAGCTCATTTTTATTATAAATCTCTCTGTCTGCTTTTGAATTGCCTTTATAGGTTCTCTCACCGATCCCCTCATTTACATATTTAATCATTTCACGATACTTTATTTGCAATAACGCTTTTCGTTCTTTTACCTCTAACGCACAATAATTATCTAATTCGCCATTTTCACCTTTAACAATAGCCTGCACATCAGGATGATAATAGCCAATATCCTGCAGGATAGCGGCCATCACAATAGGAATTTTAACCATTGTGATAAAGTGCTTATATTGCTCAGGTTTTAATGTACCAAATTTTTGATATTGTCCGGGCTTGATACCTTCAAGAAATTCGTTAAGGTAGGGATCTGTTATGATTTCATCTATACAGAGTTTATCAAGCAATCGACAACATAATATTGCTTTATATAGTGGTTTGCGCAATTGATTGATATCAGAAACTTTGTTGCCTTGAGTGGGACCCAATAGTTGAACAGTACCTAATAGCTGAGCTGATTTCCGATCACATTCACTGAAATCTTCTGATTCAGTAAGATTAACCACCTCACAACATATTTCTAATAAATGTTGATGCCTTTTGTCTTTTTCTATATTGAGTAACTGCTGATATTCTGCTACTTTTAGTTCTAATTGTTTAAGACTTTGCCGGCAAATGACAAGCTCTTTACTGCTCACATTGGGTAATTTTTCTTCTAAACTAACTTTTATTTCATTAAATTGTTCAAACTTTTGTTGAACCTTCGTTTGATTTTCAAAAAAAGCAATAGCACGGTCCAGCACAGAATCTTTGATAATACTGTGACCATAGATTTTATCTAATAAAACCTTCACCTGAACGGTATAAAAGGAATCACTATATACTTTTTTTGCCATGCAGTAACAAACCTAAAAAATTAGCTCCTTACAATAATTTAGTTAAGTTTTGGAAAACTAACAAGTAATTATATCAATTACGATAATTAATCGTTCACAAACAATGAAGCTAAATATGCGTTAAAACTTTATTTTCTGCTCACACCCCTGATTTACATTGCCTTCAACCCAATATCCACAAGCACTCTGTCAAAAATCATGCCTACATAATTGATCTGATCCAAAACTTCAAACCTGTGTTAACAGCAAGTTATCTTTATTGCCTTTCTGCAGATAAAGTGAACGATTAAATAACATCACATTTAATTTATCCCCTTAATTTTAACTTGATTTTGTTTATGCGCCAGCTGTTGGCATATATTCACCAAATCTGAATGTATCCCACCTGAAGTAACGTCACGACCAGCTCCCGGTCCTCGAATAATTAACGGGTTAGATTTATACCAATTGCTATTAATTTTAAAAATATTGTCACCCGGCGTTAAACCAGCAAAAGCATCATTGTCTGGTAATTGTTCTAAACTCACTTTGGCAATGATTTTCTGATTATCTATTTTAAACCTTGCTACGTAACGAATACTGGCATTATTATTTTTTGCCTCGGTTAATTTTTGATAGAAATACTGATCTAATTCATCTGCACGGCTTAGAAAATCTTCCGTTGTTAATTCTTGCAATGTCTCTGGTACTAAGTTTTGACATTCAATATCTGCAAGTGACAAAGTAAAACCCGCAGCCCTGGCTAAAATAAGTAATTTACGCTGTACATCCCGACCTGATAAATCATCTCTGGGATCAGGCTCTGTAATACCCTCTGCGAGCGCTTCCCGCAATAAAACAGAAAATTCGTTATTTCCATCGTACGTTTCAAATAACCAGGATAGTGTTCCAGAAAAAACACCAGAAATTTCTAATATTTCATCACCACTGTTTTTTAAATCATCAATAGCATAATTAATTGGTAGACCAGCGCCGACCGTGGTATTACCTAGCCATAAACTATGATTTTCTCTGGCTGTTTTTAATAAATATTGATACTGATCAGTACTCGATGATGCAGCCCATTTATTCGCACCAATAACATGAATACCCTGTTTAAAAAACTCCCCGTATAACTGACTAAATTGCTCGCTGGGGGTTACATCAACAACAATTAATTCATCATAAGGGTGATTAGACAACCATGACATTAACAATTGATGATCATATGTCTTTGCATGCTGATTAAATAAATTTTCGGCATCCGTAACGTCAATCCCGTCTGTATTAATTAACGCTTTCTTTGATGAAAGCAAACCAACTAAATGTAAATTTTCTAATGCGGGTACACGACTTAATTGTGTTGGTAACATTTCAATAAACCGTTGACCGATATTACCTAATCCAGCGACAACTAAACCTATATTTCGTGCATATTTGGTCATGTCATGGTGAATATTATTAAGTAACTCCCCAGTACAAACTTGAGATAACACCGCAATAATACTGTGACCACTAGCTGAGTTAACTAACTCAAGTGGCTGGGCACTTTTAAGTGATCTTGTAAAACGCGCTCGAATATCGCCTTGCTTTGCAACTTTATGCCCTACCACAGCAAGAATTGACACAGGCTTAAAAGTAACTTCTGTGTCATGGCTGGCAAGCCATTGACTCAACGCTTTTTGTTGCTCAAGAGTAATAACAACAAAACCTTTTTTGCTGTCGTTACATATAACCGAAAATTCTTTACTTGCGCGGATGCCTGACTGACCCCTAAAGCTATCAGACTGAGCTAACAATAGTTCATTTAATAAAGTAACCGATAACTCCTGCTTGGCAATTTGACCAAAACGCCCTATTTCTGTACCACTTATTTGTGCATCAAAACTACTGGCAACATGTAAATTAATGGTATGATCACTCAGTTCATCCATCAGTGGCTGCAGGGTTTTCGCATGTAATACCGGATTACCCAGGCGCCCCAACTCTTTAGCAACACCATTGGGTAAACGATGTAACTTACGTGCATTCGGTACGATACGTGGATCAGCACTGTAAATACCATCAACGTCTGTCCACAAAGTCACATTTAAGGCTTGCGTTAGTGCTCCCATAATAGTTGCTGAATAATCACTGCCATTACGTCCTAAGGTACAAGTTTGACCGTGGCTATCTTTAGTAATATACCCTGTGACTACCGCTAATTTACTCTGTTGCTGATTTTGACGAAACTGAGCTGCACTTAGTGCTTTATCCACCTGACAATCATGACTGTTATTAACAACGAGAAAATCACGCGCATCCAGCATATAACTGGGGCAAACTCGTTCATTTAATATTGCAGATAATAAACGTGCAGACCAAACTTCTCCAAACGCCAGAATATCACTTTGATGAGCACTCGCATTATTAGATAACAAAATATTAAGTTGCTGCACATCCTGAATTAGCAGCTGTGATAAACGACTGGCATTACCTTCATTCAATGATAATTTGATCAAACTCTGCTGTAATTCAGTTAGCTCGTCTAGTGCAATGGTAAACTGTGATTCTTCATCTTTCGCTAATTCATAAATTGAAAATAATTTATCCGTTGTCACACCATTAGCTGAAACAACAATAATATCGTTCAACTGACAATTTTGGCGAATAATGTCAATCACCCGCTCAATACATTGTGCATTGGCTAAACTACTTCCACCGAATTTATGAACGTTAACACTGTGTTTTACTAGTTTATTTTCAACCGGAAAAGTTTCTACATTAGCGTGCTGCTGATTATCCAGCTGTTGTGCGATATTTAATTGATTCATTATTTTACCATGTTGCGCTAAGTGCAGGATTTACCCCATCACCAACTAGCCTGTTAGATTCACTTGTACTTTGTTGGCTCTTTGTCTTATCGGTACTTACGCTATCAGTACTTATGTTACCGGTACTAGTTTTATCGATGCCGGTATTTTCAAAAGTAGTCTCCGTATTTTCAATATTATTCTGACTCGCATCGAGCCCTTGCGCTAAATCGTTAATAATATCTTCAATGTCCTCAATACCAACAGAAATTCGAACCAGAGACTGTGAAATTCCAGCCTTAATTTGTGCTGAAATTTCCATGCCTGCATGTGTCATCGTTGAAGGATGGCTGATCAAACTTTCTACGCCACCAAGAGACTGTGCCAGCGTAAACAGCGCTAAATTAGCAAATAATGCTTCAACAGCTTCAACACCACCTTTAACTTCAAAGCTCATCATAGAGCCAAAATCCCGTTGCTGCCGTTTCGCAATATCATGACCAGCATGTGTTACTAAACCGGGAAAATAAACGGATTCAACAGCCGGGTGTGCCTGTAAAAACTTAACCACTTGATCCGCATTTTTTTGATGCTGCTTAAGTCGTACCGGTAATGTTTTTAAACCACGCATCGCCAGAAAACTATCAAATGGAGAGCCCGTTATACCAATACAATTGGCCCACCAGGCAAGCTCTTCACCTAATGCTTGTTCTTTAGTTACCAGAACACCACCGACAACATCACTATGACCATTGATGTACTTAGTCGTTGAATGAAAAACGATATCTGCCCCAAGTAAAAGCGGCTGTTGTAATAAGGGTGATAGAAAAGTATTATCAACCGCAACTAACGCACCAACTGCATGACTAGCTTTCGCTACTTTTTCAATATCGACCAAACGTAACAATGGGTTACTTGGTGTTTCCACCAGAACTAATTTAGGTTTACAGGCTAACGCCCGAGCCAGCGCAGCTTCATCATTTTGATCTACAACAATCACTTTAAATTGACCACGTTTCTCCAAATGCGTAAATAAACGATAACTTCCGCCATAACAGTCGTGAGGAATAACAACAGTATCTTGAGTTGATAATAACTGACAGATCAAATGTACCGCTGACATGCCTGTACTGGTAACTATGCCCACGCTACCCTGTTCCAGATCGGCAATAACCTGTGCAAAGGTCGACCGTGTTGGATTTCCGGTACGGGAATAGTCGAATTGCCGTTTATCATTAAAACCTTTTAACGAATAAGTGCTGGATAAATGAATAGGAGCAACTACAGCACCATGATGTTTATCACTATTAATACCAGCTCTGACAGCCGTTGTAGCGAATTTTTGATCGTTCATAAGATTCTCCGATGACACTTATTAACAAATTATTGACGTTTAGATGTTTGGACGTCTAAAACTCTAAACTTTTTAACTAAAATGGTCAAGGACTTTTAGACGTCCAAACTTCTACACATTCGTTATTGACTCATTATCTACAGCTAGTACAATTTACCTTGGAAAATATTAACAAATGTAGAGGTGAATCTATGGCTGAGTGGAATGACGAGTATATTAATCCATACGCCGTTCACGGAAAAAAAAGTGAACAAGTAAAAAAAATTACTGTTTCCATACCTTTGCGTGTTCTTAAAGTACTGACAGATGAAAGAACTCGACGTCAAGTGAATAACTTACGACATGCCACCAATAGCGAATTATTATGCGAAGCTTTTTTGCATGCTTTTACTGGGCAGCCTTTGCCTGATGATGCTGACTTAGCAAAAGATAATAATGAGAAGTTACCGGCAAGTGTGCGTAAACTACTAGAAGCTAAAGGTATTACTGATTTTGCTTCTTATGAAACAGAAGAAGATTAATACCCGACGGACTAATTAAATGCTCATTTAATTAGTCCGTTTGGTATAACATTCAACTGTCATTGATATACTCGACTGACAATTGAACACCCTTTTTTGCTTGTTTATGGTGATCCTTATTTTATCTTACGATCTTTATTTCAT
>JABSOJ010000178.1 GCA_013216005.1 Alteromonadaceae bacterium
CAAAATCTTCGTTTTTAAAAATAGCTCGAAGAGCATATGTAGTAACACTTTCAGGGGTTTCCGTTCAGGCACTAATTCGTCTTGTAAATCTCCGACTAAAGCAACAGAATTTGGTTGAACAACAATCACGGGAGCATTACTGCTAACTTCGTGATTCGCATGATTATAAGTAAAAGTAACGGCTGTTTCTTCCAGCAGAAATAACGCAACATTGTTGCCATTATCACCGTAGCTTTCATCCCAATTATCATTAAGTGCCACTTTATATTCCCAACTGCCTGGAGGAATTAAAAAAGTCGCTTGCCATTCATCACCATTTTGGCTTAATTCATTTAGCTGGAGTTCACTTGCTACACACTCAGGTTGCCAGTCTGAACTACAACCTATTTCAGATTGTAAACTACCCACAAGCGCAACGCCTGCCGGCACCTCACTATGATCAGCAAAAGCACTGCCATGCATTGCTAAACTCAAAATCGCGGCAGAAGTAAGTCGCAATTTAGTATTAGAATTATTGCTATCCTGATAAGTAATATCGGGGAGTATGTTTAAATTTTGAGTGGTGCAATTTCTTCGAATAGTGCTAAACACAGCCATAATTAAGCCTCAGTTAGTGTGATTATTTATGTTCTACCTCTATGTTTAACTTCAGGAAAAACATATTTATTATTTTGTCACCTCTAAGCTAACAGGCTTAAAAAATGGCAGCAATTGGCTACATAGTGTCTGAACGGAAATCCTGAAAGCCTTATTTTACGGGGTATTCAAGCAATATTGCAAAACGAAGATTTTGTTATTTTTGGCTAAAAACGGCCAAAACGCTTAAATCTACATCAATACCGACTGATTAGCTTAAATCTTCGTTTTGAATTAATCGCTACAGCCCATGTGTAGCAATGGCTATTGACTTTTCGTTCGGGCACTACATACGTATTCAAAAGGGTTTATTAATTACCTTACAAAAATGAACTTTCGAAAAAAATAAGCTGATAAAAAAGTAACAACATTGGCAATGTAATAGTTAATTTTATCTATAATAAAGTCGAAAAAAATATTCCTAACAATCTAAAACAGTTAAACAAATAACCTTACAACGCAAAAAAAGACAACAACAATGACAACATACAATTCAAATACATCAGAAACCCCCATAGAAGTGCCAACGGTTGAACCCATTGGAGTACCAGAAAACATACCCGTTGAAGTACCAATGGAATCACCAATCGAAATTCCAACACAAGAACCTATTGGAATACCTGACCCTGCTGAGTAAACCTGAAAATGAGATTTATAAAATAATCATCATGTTCTAATTTTATCATTAAAAGGCAAGCAACCTATTTTCATGTGAATTTTTGACATAAAAGTTCAATTTTAGCGAAATAAACAGGACCTACGTAGGATGTGGTGCTACTATGAGCAAATAACAAACAAAAATTCTATCTGTAAAAAGGCACGCTAATGCTAATCGAATTCACAGTAAAAAATTACCGTTCAATCAAGGATGAACAGGTATTAAGCATGGTAAAAGCTAAAGGGAAAGAATTAGAAGATCGGAATACTTTTTTCCCAAATACTCCTTCTAGTGTTTCATTACTGAGATCTTCTGTTATTTATGGGCCCAATGCCGCAGGTAAATCTAATGTAGTTAAAGCTCTGACAGAGATGGAATTTATTGTTCGTAATTCAGCATCTACCAGCCAGGAAGGTGATCCAATTTCAGTAACACCTTTTCTATTTAATGAATCTACCGCTAAACAAGCTACAGAGTTTGAAATGGTATTTATTAACGAAGGTGTCAGATATCAATATGGTTTTTCTGCAAAAAAATCTCATATTACTGAAGAGTGGTTAATTGCCTACCCCAAAGGAAGACCACAAAGATGGTTTTCCAGAGCGTTTAATGAACGAAGTGAATCATATGAATACAAATTCAGTGATTTTTTATCGGGTCAAAGAACTGTATGGCAAAATGCTACACGATCAAATGCATTATTTTTGTCTACTGCTGTTCAGCTAAACAGCGATCAATTAAAACCTGTTTTCAACTGGTTTAAAGATAAACTAAGACCTACAAATGTAAATGGATGGGGACCAAATTTTACCGCATCTTTATGTGAAGATAATTCTACAAAAAAACAAATTCTCCGCTTTTTAAAAGCAGCTGATTTTGATATTCATGATATTCAAATTGAAACTGAAAAATTTGATCCAAATTTATTACCAGATCAGTTCCCTGCAATAATTAAAGAAAAAATAAATAAAGAAATGAAAGGGAAAGAAATCATTGATATTAAAACAATCCATAAAACTGATAATGGAAATCTGATGTCTTTAGATTTTAAGGATGAATCAGATGGAACACAAAAATTTTTCTCTTTTGCCGGACCTTGGATCGATATTTTAAAACATGGTCACATTCTTGTGGTGGATGAACTTCATGATAATTTGCATCCTAAAATGGTTAAATATTTAATTGAGTTATTTCATAGTAATAGAACCAACCCTAATAATGCACAATTGATTTTTACAACTCATGAAACTTCAATGCTCAGTCAAGAAATTTTTAGAAGAGATCAAATTTGGTTTTGTGAAAAAGATAACTCACAAGCAACCACTTTATACCCTCTAACAGATTTTAGCCCCAGAAAAGAAAAAGAAAATATTGAACTAGGCTATTTATCCGGACGATATGGAGCACTGCCATTTGTTCAGGCGTTTAACATTAAAGTAGCTTAAAAATGGGTTCAGATAATTTATTTCATAAAAGAAAAGCTAAAGCCACAGACCGATTAGAAAGGCGAAAAGCAAAGCGTTTTCCTTACGAAAGAGTATTAATAGTTTGCGAAGGTGAAAAAACAGAGCCTAATTATTTTAGTGAATTAATCAATTTTTATAAGTTGAATTCTGCAAATGTAGCTATTGACGGAACCTGTGGTTCAACCCCTAAAAGTGTTTTTGAAAGAGCTGTACATTTAGCTCAAAAGGAAGAACAAAAAGGTGATGCATTTGATCGGGTGTATTGTGTTTTTGATAAAGACAATCATGAATCTTACAATGAAACAGTGATAAAAATTTTAACCGGTAAATCACATAAAACCTTTTATGCGGCAGTATCAATACCTTGTTTTGAATATTGGCTATTACTTCACTTCCAATACACCACAAAACCATATCATACGAAAGAAAATTCTAGTGTAGGTAACCAAGTCCTTAAAGAGCTCAAGACCTTATTACCTACTTACACAAAAGGAAATAATGATATTTTCGCATCATTATACCCTCAGTTAGAATTCGCTAAAGTAAATGCTAGAAGAGCATTAAAATATGCCAAAAATAACCATACTGATAATCCATCTACTTACATTCATGAACTTGTTGATTATCTGCAAAATTTAAAATGATATTCAATACACCGGCACCAATATATTGTGAAAAGAATTTAACACCGTTTCTTACCTAGCTTTAGTTCAAAACGTCAATTTAACAAGGTGTTACTTTTCTCTCATGTCTCAAATTAAAATAAGAATAAATCTAAAGAGATAAATATTAATAAAAGCTTAGCTATAAAGTAGTGGTACAGTACAAAAATTAGGTATAATCAACAGGTACAGTAATAATAAATAGGAGATAAAAATGGCCATATCAATTTCCTTTATTGACTATCTGTCAAAGCATGATATTGACTATGAATTAATATCACATCGTCACACTACTTCCTCTATTGACTCCTCTTTCACTGCTCATTTACCATCAGAACAAGTTGCTAAAGCGATTATTTTACAAAGTAATGATGGTGATTATTTGATGGCGAGTTTATCTGTCGGTCACAGGTTATCTATTAGCCAGGTCAATGAGCTGACAGGAAAGCAGTACAATTTGGTAAATGAGGTGCGGTTAAGCGAATTGTTTCCTGATTGTGAACAAGGCGCAATTCCGGGCATAGGCGAAATTTTTAAAATAAATATGCTGGTTGATGACGCTTTACTCAATGCTGAACAAATATACATTGAAGCAGGGGATCACTGTCATCTGGTCAAGATAAATCAGCGGCAATATACAAATATACTGTTAGATATACCGCATGGAAATATCTGTGGTGCAACTATTGGTCGACCAAAGATGGCTGAGCATCTTAGTAGTGAATGGCGATTATCATAAGTAACATTCATTATTTAAAAGACAGCACATTGGGTGCTGCCTTTTTTAATTCAACTAATACCTAGTTACAATTCCTAGTTACAATTCTTACTTACAATACCTGCTTACATAGTTCTTCGAATTAACGTCACACTCGACATATTCAATAACCGCCAGCAACTGATATAACCAATGGCTCCAACAAAACCTGCACCAACGAAAACACCTAAAAACCAGTATTGTGGATGTAAGCTTGCTTGCATATCAAAAACCTGAGTTTGCAAGACAAACACAGCCAATTCCATTGCTGCACTTGCCATCGTACCTGCAATTGCGCCTAAAGCTAAAAACTCGTATAAAACACTGGCGCGTAATAACGAACCTTTAGCGCCTAACGTACGTAAAATGGCAATTTCACGTTCACGCTCTTCCATGCTTGCCTGCACTTGAGCAACTAAAACTAAACTGCCGGCAAAAACAACAAGAACAAGAATAAACTCTATCGCCACTGAAACTTGATCAATAACACTACGTAATTGGCTGATCATTGCATCAACATCAATCATTGAAATTGTTGGATATTGAATTAAGAAAAGCTGCAAATCTAACATTTTGTCTGGTTTAACATACAAAGATGAAATATAGGTCGCAGGAAAATCAGTTAAAACCTGTGAGTTGAAAATCATATAAAAATTAGGTTGCAGTGATTGCCAGTCTACTTCCCGGATACTGGTAACAGGTACTTCTACTGTTTCACTGCCTATTTGAAAAATTAAAATATCCCCTAATTTTATTTCAAGACGCTTTGCCAGAGTTTGTTCAACTGAAACTTGTCCTGATAATTCTGCGTCATTATCAGTTTTTTTATCAGAAGATAGGGTTTCAGACCACCATTGTCCTTCAGTAATAATATTCTTGTCAGGCAAGGTTGTACGCCAAGTCAAATTAAGTTCACGACCTACGCCCCTACGGCCATTATCTGAAGCTTTATTTTCTTCCTTGCTAACCTGTTTAACCAATTTTTCATCATTGATTGAAGATAATCTACCACGGACAACCGGATAAAATTCACTTGCCTGAATATTGTTTTCTTCAATAAATTCACCAACACTGGTTACTTGCTGCTCGGTAATGTTAACTAAAAATCGGTTCGCGGTGTTGTCTGGTAACTGCTGCTGCCAATCATCTATTAAAGAGTTTTTCATCACTAAAATAAGCAGTAACAATTTTATCGCAATAGTAAAACTCACCAACTGAACACTGTTCTCGCTAGCTCGTCTTCTTAAATTTGCCATGGCTAAATGCCAGGCTTTACCCGCACGACTACCCATTGAGCGACCAGCATTCATAAATAATCGGCCTATGCCTAACAAAATAAGGGCAACAATCAAACCGCCAAGTAATAAGGCAAGACTTAACACGACATTTCCACTGAACATTATTAATAAAGCAAACAATGCACTAATCGGCAGTAATTGCTGCCAACCAAAGCGTTTCAGTTTTGCTTTAACATTACTAAAAAGTGAGTTGCTAAAGAATGAGTTACTAGTTCCCGAATTACTCGTTCCAACATTCGAAGACAGTTCAGAAAAGCCACGGATCACTGCTAAAGGAGATGTTTCAATTAATGATTTAATCGGTGCGACAGCAAAAGCAATGGCACATATTAATCCGGTAACCACGGCAACAATAAAGGGATAAAAACTAAATTCAGCAGTATCTACCGGCAATGAATCACTGACCGCAAATAAACCGGCTTGCAGTAATAAAAATCCCAGCACTAACCCCAAACTTATACTGAATAAACACAACAAAGACCAATGCAATAAATATAATTTTCTAATGTGTTTAAGAGATGCCCCCATAGCCTTAAATACAGCTACAGTAGGTTGATGGCGATGACTATATCGACGACTGGCAACAGCCACGGCAACCGCTGCCAAAACAATACCCAGCATACTGGCTAACGATAAATATTTTTCGGCCCGGTTCAGGGCATTCGCTAATGGAGATTGTCGTGATTTTATATCATACCAACGCTGGCTTTCATTAACTTGAGGTTTAACCCATTTTTCAAATGCTTCAATATCACTTGTATCACCTGAAAATAAATACTTATAAGTCAATCGGCTACCCGGCTGAATAAGCTCTGTCGCGGCAATATCATCAATATTCACAATAACATTAGGGCCGGAGGTGAAAAGACTAAAGGATGCGTCAGGTATTTGTGTGGCAATACCCGCAATCACCAAGGTTGAAACTCCTACTTCAATTTTATCACCCAATGACAAATTTAATATTTTTAACAAACTGGGTTCAACCCAGACAGTACCGCGGGCAGGCGCATGTTCAACCACAGGAGCTTCACCGCTGTGTTTCCTTACCAATAACTCGCCACGTAAAGGATAACTATCTGAAATCACTCTAATTTCAGAAATTTTCATGTTGTCGCCAGCAAATACCATTGACGACATTTGTATTTGTTCAGCCCTATTTAAGCTGTTTTTATCGCTGTGCGCCAGAATACTTTGTTCAATAGGACTGCTTGACTGCAATATTCTGTCTGCCGCAATAAAACTGGTGCTGTTATTAATCAAAGATTGTTTGATTTGACTGGAAAAACCAGAAAGTGAAAATACCGTTGCTACCGCTAAAACAATAGCTAAACAAATAATTGTAAGTTCACCACGGCGCAGTTCATGTTGTAATAGTCGTAATGACTGTTTTACCCATATGGCCATGTCCTAGCCCTCACTCGCGACTTTCGTTCCAGCTAAAGTTCCAGCTGGATTTTCAGCTAAAGTTTCGGCTGGCGTTTCAACTTGATCTTTCACCGTGTCTTCTACTATGCCTTCTACTATGACATCTACAGTGCCTTCGACAATGTCTTCTACTTTTCCTTCCGCTAAACAACCGCTATCCATAATAACCTGACGCTGACATCGTGCAGCTAATTTCAAATCATGAGTCACTAAAACTAACGTGGTGCCAAATTGTTTATTCAAGTCAAATAACAAGTCCGCAACATGTCTGCCGGTTTTGCTGTCTAAATTTCCCGTAGGTTCATCAGCAAATAAAATATCCGGTTTAGAAATAAAAGCACGGGCGATCCCGACTCTTTGCTGTTCACCGCCTGAAAGTTGCGATGGATAATGATCAAGTCGATCTCCCAGATCAACTTGTGTTAATAAATCTTTCGCCAGTTGTTCGGCGTTATCCATATTGGCTAATTCTGCCGGCAACATCACGTTTTCCAACGCAGTTAAACTGTTAACTAATAAGAACTGCTGAAAGATAAATCCAACATGATTTGCCCTTATTTCACTTCTTTGTTCTTCATTGCACTGGTGTAAACTATGTTTTTTAAGATAGACTTCACCTGTGGTAGGTAAATCTAACCCGGCGAGAATAGACAACAAAGTTGTTTTCCCTGAGCCAGACGAGCCCACTATTGCCAAGGTATCACCGGCATTTACGTCTAAATTAATGTCTTGAAGAAGATCTAACGTTTTTTCTTCTAACTTTACTGATTTAGTCAATGCGCGAACTTTTAGAATATTTTCGGAATTTAAATTCATGATAAAAAATGCTTTATTAGCCCTATTAATTTCAAGTAACTTGCTATGTATCGATTTAGCCTTTGGATCTTCAACGATCAAACCAACCGTTAGCACTACAAAAACTGTTAACTCTATTTTACTACTAGGAGATAGCCTGAGTGCAAGCTACGGAATGAAACAAAATAAAGGTTGGGTTTACTTATTAAACCAACAGTTGGTACAACAAAACAACCAATACACTATAACCAATGCTAGCATAAGTGGCGAGACTACAAGCGGTGGTTTATCTCGCATTCCTGGCATTCTGTCGAAAGAAAAAATTGATTATTTGCTAATTGTATTAGGCGGAAATGATGGTTTAAGAGGCTTTCCTCCCAAGTTAATAAAAAACAACTTGTTACAAATTATTCAGCTTGCACAGGCTAAAAACATTCCCGTTTCAATTATGAACATAAGGATCCCACCAAATTACGGCCCACGCTATAATAAAATGTTTACCGATATTTTTGCCGAGGTCGCACAGGAAACTAACGTACCGTTAATACCATTTTTTATGGAGTCAATTGCAGTTGTTCCAAAACTAATGCAAGCAGATGGTATTCATCCCAATGTAGAAGCTCAATCTTTAATCGTAGATATTATGGCTAAAGAGTTTGAGCAATTGATAATAGACGTTTCATTGGAAAAGTAGTTTGAATATAACGTGAATATTCCACGATAAAATGGGTTACGCTATTCGCTAACCCATTTTATCGTCTTGTCCTGCTTGTCCTAAAAAATCACTTCATAACCAATCACTTCATAACTAATCACTTCATAAATACCACTTTAAGTCCCCCGCATCTCATCTAAAAAAACGTATACACCATTAGTACCCACAAAACATCACCAAGAAGTAGAGTAGGCCGCAGGCTTCGCATAGCTTATCCAACGGCCCCTCTTCGATTCCGTGCATGAGGTTTTCCCTCAC
>JABSOJ010000179.1 GCA_013216005.1 Alteromonadaceae bacterium
ACCAATTTATCGCCTAACCCTTTAAAAATAGGGGATTCATCGAGGGACAACAGTATTATGGAACAGAGCCAAATAATTATTTCTTTTCATATTTACTCCCTGTACGACGTTTTTAGCAAAATAAGGGTCGTATTCGCTAAAATTACTGTGATCGCTAATGCTAGACTGTTTCCTAAATGATGGTTCCGATGAACACTTCTTTTCGTCGGATAATAGAGGTCAGATTATGTCACAGGCGCAAGAATTACATAATAATTCAATTATTGTTGATGGTTTAGTTATTGCGAAATGGAATCGCGATTTATTTGAAGATATGCGTCGTGGTGGGTTAACTGCCGCCAACTGTACGGTTTCCGTATGGGAAGGATTTAAGGCGACGATTGATAATATTGTTGAGTTCAACAAGTTTTATCAGGACAACGGTGACTTGATTATGCCGGTTAATCATATTTCAGATATCGCTGATGCGAAAGCTCAGGGTAAAACGGGCATTATTCTCGGTTTTCAAAATGCGAATGCTTTTGAAGATCAAATTGGTTATGTCGAAATATTTAAAAAATTAGGTGTGGGTGTCGTGCAAATGGCCTACAACACACAAAACCTGATCGGCACGGGTTGTTATGAACGTGATGGCGGTTTATCGGGGTTTGGTCTTGAAATTGTTGCTGAAATGAATCGTGTGGGCATTATGTGCGATTTGTCCCACGTTGGCCCGCAAACCTCTATTGAAGTTATTGAAGCGTCTAAAAAACCTGTGTGTTATTCCCATTGTTTACCGCTAGGCTTAAAAGAGCATCCACGAAATAAATCAGATGAAGCATTACAATTTATCGTGGATAAGGGTGGTTTTATCGGCGTGACCATGTTTGCGCCGTTTTTGAAAAATGGCATTAATTCTACGGTAGATGATTATGTTGAAGCGATAGATTATGTCATTAATATTGCGGGTGAAGACAGTGTTGGTATCGGGACTGATTTTACTCAAGGTCATGATCAATCTTTCTTTGAAATGTTGACCCATGATAAAGGTAATGCTCGCCGTTTGACTGATTTTGGCAAAATAGTGAATCCTGAAGGTATTCGCACTTTAGGTGAGTTTCCGAACTTAACCGCGACTATGCTGAAACACGGTTGGTCTGAAGCCAAGATCAAAAAAGTAATGGGCGAAAACTGGGTTCGCGTTTTAGCTGACGTTTGGGGAGAATAACTGATGACAACACATAGTCCTGAAATGCCTATTTTGGTTGATGATGAAACGGGTGTCTGGACCACAGATGCCTTGCCTATGCTTTACGTACCTCGTCATTTCTTTGTCAATAATCATATGGCGATTGAAGAAGAGCTTGGTGCAGAGAAATACGCCGAAGTGTTATATAAAGCCGGTTATAAATCTGCTTATTACTGGTGCGAAAAAGAAGCCGAAACGCACAAAATATCGGGTGCTGAAGTGTTTGAACATTATATGAAACGTCTTTCACAACGTGGTTGGGGTTTCTTCATTACAGAAACGCTTGATCTGGAAAAAGGCACTGCGCGTGTTCGTCTGGAAAATTCTGCTTTTGTTTATCAATACGGCAAGGTTAATCGTCAGGTTGATTATATGTTTACCGGATGGTTTTCGGGTGCGATGGATCAAATTGCCGATAGTCTGGGTTATCCGGTAAAAACGATAGCCAGACAAACACAGTGTGCAGCAGAAGAAGGCTGTGAAGTCGGTATTTTTGAAGTATCACCTTTATAAGTGACTAATTTATTTAGTTATTGATAAAAAGGGTTAAAAATCTAATGATTACAAATGTTATCAACTAAAGTTACTAATACAAGTTATAAAAAACAATTACTTTATCCAGTTTTGCAAGGGGTTTAGCATGGCGCAGTTTGACGCATTATTTCAGCCATTAAAAATTAATAACCTGACCATTCGAAATCGTATTGTCAGCACCGCTCATGCCGAAGTTTATGCCACAGATGATGGCATGACAACTGAGCGTTATATTAAATATTACGAAGAAAAAGCCAAAGGTGGTGTTGGTCTGAGTATTTGTGGCGGCTCAAGTGTTGTGTCTATTGACAGCCCGCAGGGTTGGTGGAAATCAGTAAATTTAACAACGGATCGAATTATTCCGCATTTTCAAAATTTAGCCGATGTAGTGCATAAGCATGGTGGAAAAATTATGATCCAAATTACCCATATGGGTCGTAGATCCCGTTGGGACGGGGGCAACTGGAGTACTTTGGTTAGTCCAAGTGGTATCCGTGAACCTGTGCATCGTGCGACTTGTAAAACGATTGAAATTGAAGAAATGCAACGTATTATTCAAGACTATGCGAAAGCCGCCGGACGTGTAAAAGCTGGTGGGCTTGATGGCATTGAATTATCGGCGGTACATCAACATTTGATCGATCAGTTCTGGAGTCCTCGGGTAAACCAGCGTGATGATGAATGGGGTGGAAGTTTTGAAAACCGTATGCGCTTTGGTATAGAAGTATTGAAAGCGGTACGTGAAGAAGTAGGCCGTGATTTTGTCGTGGGTTTACGTATTTGTGGTGATGAATTTCATGCGGATGGACTGAACGATGAAGATATGAAAGAAATTGCGGCTTATTACAATAAAACAGGTTTAATTGACTTTTTTAGCGTTATTGGCTCAGGGTGTGATACGCATAATACACTAGCGAATGTTATTCCAAACATGAGCTACCCACCTGAGCCCTTTTTACATTTAGCAGCCGGTATTAAAGAAGTAGTTGATGTGCCGGTAATGCATGCACAGAACATTAAAGATCCGAATCAGGCAGAACGTATCCTTGATGGTGGTTATGTTGATTTTGTCGGAATGACCCGCGCGCATATTGCTGATCCGCATTTGATTGCCAAGATCAAATTAAATCAGGTTGACCAAATCAGACAATGTGTCGGTGCCAACTATTGTATTGACCGTCAGTATCAGGGTTTAGATGTACTGTGTATTCAAAATGCTGCTACGTCACGTGAAGAAACTATGCCGCATATTATTGAAAAAACTACCGGAACTCTTCGTAAAGTAGTAGTGATCGGTGGTGGTCCGGCTGGTATGGAAGCGGCGCGTGTCAGTGCTGAACGTGGTCATGACGTTATTTTAATTGAGAAAAAAGCCGAGTTGGGTGGTCAAATTACCATTGCGGCGAAAGCGCCACAACGAGATCAAATTGCCGGTATTACTCGTTGGTTTGCACTTGAGTTGGCACGTTTAGGGGTCGATTTACGCCTTGATACGGCTGCGGATGAAGCGATGGTCCGTGAACTGAATGCTGATGTTATTATTTTAGCTACAGGCGGCCAGCCTTTTCTTACTCAAAACCCACAGTGGGGAGCCGATGAAGGTTTAGTGGTAAGTTCCTGGGATATTTTAACCGGGGATGTTGCTCCGGGTAAAAACGTGCTGATTTACGATACCATTTGTGAATTCAGCGGTTTGTCAGCGGCTGATTTCCTGGCTCATAACGGTGCTCAAGTTGAAATCGTGACGGATGATATTAAACCTGGTGCGGCAGTTGGCGGTACAACATTCCCTACTTATTACCGTAGTTTGTATGAACGTGAAGTTATTATGAGTTCAGATCTCTTGCTTGAAAAAGTTTATCGGGAAGGAGATAAACTTGTTGCTGTACTTGAAAATGAATACACAGGTCAACAAGAAGAGCGTGTGGTTGATCAGGTGGTGATTGAAAACGGCGTGCGTCCTGATGAGCAGATGTACTACCAGCTGAAGCAAGATTCCCGTAATAAAGGGCAAATTGATATTGAAGCACTTTACGATGCTAAACCCCAGCCGGCACTTTCAGAAGATGGCGATGGTTATTTGTTATACCGTATAGGTGACTGCGTTTCACAGCGTAATACCCACGCTGCTATTTATGACGCTTTGCGTTTGTGCAAAGATTTTTAACTGAGCATTTTTAACTGAGCATTTTTAACTGAGCTATTTTTAGCTAACCCTTTTTTTATCCAAGCTACTTTTATCAATTTATTTTAATAAATACGGTTAAAAAAAGCGGGTTAAAAAGCCCCTGATTTCGTTAACTTGCTGTGGAAGGATCTGTAGCAAGTTTATTAAACATAGTTTCAACTCAGCTCCTGAAATTTCCGGATGTTTTGGTGTCACTATTAGATCTGAGTCGAACAAAAGGTATCCTTATGTCCTCATCAGCGTTACTTTCCCAAATAATGCCCATTTTAATATTTGTGGCGTTATTGCTTGCCATTATTGGTGCGGTTCGTCGTGCTTTGTTATGGTCTCAGGGGCAAAAATCAACCATTCACTGGTCAGGTATATTGGCTGTTCCACGTCGCTATCTGGTGGATTTACATCACGTTGTTGCCCGCGATAAATACATGTCGAATACCCATGTCGCAACTGCGGGTGGTTTCGTGCTTACTGCGCTGTTAGTCATTGCAGTTTACTTGTTTGATATTGCAGCTCAAATTCTTAATTATATGCTTTTAGCCTCAACGATGTTGATGTTCATCGGCAGTGTTTTTGTTTTGAAACGCCGTAAAAATCCTCCTGCAAATTTATCGCTGGGGCCGTGGTCACGATTACCGAAAAGTTTACTGATTTTTTCATCGAGTTTCTTTTTTTTGACGCTACCTGCCTCTGGCCTGTTATCGGATTTAGTACCTGAACTCTTCTCTTCAAATATAGCAGAAAATATAGCAGGAAATATAGCCGGATGGTTGATGGCTGTAGTGTTGATAGCCGGAATAATTTGGGGGCTGGGTGAAATGTTTTTTGGCATGACCTGGGGCGGGCCAATGAAGCACGCTTTTGCAGGGGCTTTGCATTTAGGTTTGCACCGTCGTCAAACGCGTTTTGGTGGAGGACAATCTACCGGTTTATTCGCTATTGATTTAGCTGAAGATAAATTAGGGGTTGAAAAACCGGAAGATTTTAAATGGAATCAATTATTAAGTTTTGATGCTTGTGTTGAATGTGGTCGATGCGAAAAAGCATGTCCTGCTTTTGCTGCAGGACAACCGCTGAATCCGAAAAAACTTATTCAGGATATGGTCGTTGGAATGGCGGGTGGCAGTGATGCCAAATTTGCCGGCAGTCCTTATCCGGGAATAGAAATAGGTACTCATAAAGGCGGGGCAATTATTCCGATTGTGAATGGCCTGGTTGAGGCAGACACCCTTTGGTCGTGCACCACCTGTCGGGCTTGTGTGCAAGAATGCCCGATGATGATAGAACATGTTGATGCCATTGTTGATATGCGACGTTTTGAAACACTTGAAAAAGGTCAAACGCCAGGTAAAGGCAGTGAAATATTAGAAAACTTAATTGCGACCGATAATCCAAATGGTTTTGCACCGGCAAGCCGGATGAATTGGGCGGCAGATCAAAACCTAGCGGTTTTGGGGCAAGATGTTGAAAAAGCAGATGTGTTACTGTGGATTGGTGATGCCGCATTTGATATGCGAAACCAGCGTACTCTGCGCGCCATGATTAAATTGCTACGTGCTGCGAAGGTTGATTTTGCTGTGTTGGGCGAGCAAGAATGTGATAGTGGTGATTTAGCCCGTAGATTAGGTGATGAAGCGACTTTTCAACGTCTTGCCAAAACGAATATTGCTTTGATGTCAAAATATCAGTTCAGTACGATAGTCACCGCAGACCCTCATGCATTTCATTGTCTTAAAAATGAATACCGTGATTTTGGCGGACAATATCATGTGCAGCACCACAGTGGATTTTTTGCTGACTTAGTTAAAAAGGGCGCTATCAAACTTCAGGCGAATAAAGCGTTATCTTTGACGTATCATGATCCTTGTTATTTAGGCCGTTATAACGGTGAATACGATGCTCCCCGTTACCTATTGCAAGCAATGGGCATACAAATTAAAGAGATGGAACGAAGTCAAACTATTGCCCGATGTTGCGGAGGAGGTGGCGGCGCGCCAGTGACCGATATTCCGGGTAAACAACGTATTCCGGATATGCGTATGGCAGACGCTAAAGAAACTCAGGCTGAAATAGTTGCTGTTGCCTGTCCGCAATGTAGTTTGATGTTAGAAGGTGTAGTTGAACCGCGTCCTGAAGTTAAAGACATTGCTGAATTGATGCTTGATGCATTAGTTGAGGATAGCACTAATGAGTGATATTTTTCGTCGTGATCCAAGAGCAGAGTGGATTGCCCGTAACCGTTTACATCCAATGCATAAGCCAGTAGCCGAAGGGCCGGTGAGAGGGCCCAGTGGTTTACTGAGAAAAAATCCACATGCCGTAGGTTTTATCGGACCAAATGGTATTAAGCGTATAGATCGTTCAGGTGCCTCTACAGGTGGCTCGGCTACACGTCAATCGGCTAAACAAACTGAAGTTATTTTACCTTTACATAAAGTAGATGAGCCTGATTTTTACATTGTAGTCGCGTTAGATTTAGTTTCTGGCCGTCTAAATGGTCATGATAAAGATGTGTTAGGTTTAGCGCAAAAACTTGCGAATATTGATGAAGCTAAAGGTGCTGTTGTTGCTGTTGCTTTTGGAGAGTTGAAAGAAGAAAACCTTGACGTTGCGGGTGTTGATCGTTTAATTCATTTTTACACTGATGCTTATCAAGAATACAATCCTGAGCAACGCTGTGCTGATTTACAAGTGATTGTGAAAGAATTGCAACCCAGGCATATTTTATTGCCAGACAGTATTAATGGCGGTGGTGATTTAGGTCGTCGGTTAGCTGCAAAATTAGGACAACGTCCGGCTTGTGGAGTGTGGAAAGTTAATGGCGATCAAGTTGTTTGTCGGGCTAGTGCAGGCAAAAATGACATTACCCGTACACTGCCAACCTTGATGTTAGTACTGGAAGAATGCAGTGAACCAGTAAGCGAAACGCGTCATCAATCATTAATAATGCCACTGAATGAAAGTCAGGAGATTAATAGCACGATTGAAGATCAGGGAAATATCAGTGTTGATCCAAATGCGATACCACTAGCCGAAGCTGGATTTATTTTGTCAGGCGGTAATGGTATTACTGATTGGGCTAACTTTCATTCGACAGCTAAATCTCTGCGGGCCACAGAAGGTGCCAGTCGTGTTGCGGTAGATGATGGTAATATGCCACGTGAACGTCAGGTTGGTGCAACGGGTACCTGGGTTACAGCTCAAGTTTATATTGCCGTTGGTATTTCCGGTGCGGTTCAGCATATGCAAGGTATTGGAAAATGTGACAAAGTTATTGCAATTAATACCGATGAAAGCTGCGACATGGTGAAACGGGCTGATTTGAGTGCAATCGGCGATAGTAGTGAAATATTAGCTGAGCTGGTGAGTTTGGTTGAGCAGAATAATAATGAAAAAGGCGCTGATCATGACCAATAATAATTTGTCAGTAATCTCACTTATTTCTATTGGTGAACATCCTACCTCACGTCGTCCCCGTCGGGCTGAACAAGATGCGAGAGCGGTTGAACTAGGTCTCAAACTTGCCGGAGAACGGTTAAAAGCTTTGTATGCCGGAACGATTGAAAGTCCGTCAATAGAAGTTGCGCTTAGAAGCTACCTTGGAATGGGGTTGGCAGAAATAAATATTTTGAATTTAAGTGATCCGGCTGACGCAACACTGGCTTTAGCTGAACATTTAAAAGCTGAACGCCCGGATATGATTTTAACCGGGGTGAGGGCTGAAAATGGCGAGTCGTCAGGAATGATGCCTTATTTATTAGCGGAACAACTTGGCATGTCTGTGATCACATCAATCGTTGAGGTTTCATCGATTGATAAAGTTACGCAACAAGCCGAAGTCTTGCAAGCTTTGCCACGGGGTCAGCGTCGCAAACTAAAAATTAAATTACCTTTCATCGCCAGTGTAGATATGGCAGCAGATGCTCCAAGACAAAGCGCCTACGGCCCGGCAATGCGTGGCAAGTTGGTCATGAATCAACTAAGTGTTCAAGTTGAAGATACTCTACGCAGCAAATGGCAGATAAATGAAGGGCAAAAACGTCCTAAACGCCTTAAAATTGTAAAGGCTAAAACGGCTGCGGATCGCTTTAAAGCAGCAACTGCGAAAGTTGAAGGTGGTTCCGGTAAAATTGTTCATGGTAGCAGTGAGTCTGCTAAAGAAATTTTGAAGATGCTTATTGATGAAGGGGTCCTTTAATTTTAGCAGCCGTAACGTTAGTTGTAAGCATTATCAGGATGATTTTTTAGAGGGGTGTTAATGGAGTCTGGTGTTAAAGGAGTATGGTGTCAAAGGGGCCTTGAATTAATCCTGTTTATTACGGTGAAAATCTAAAATATTTTGATTTATATTGATTTTTTAATATTAAATTCCTACACTGAGATCAGGTTCATAAGAAACGAAATTATAAATAATAGTTTGATTTACGTTTCATTATTGATGGTTAGTTGAATATATTCTACTTGCCATTAATCATAAGTTTGAAGCAAGTTATTTTGGATCTTCTACTTCGACTCTTAAATGTATTATCTGGGATTTAAGGGGCGGAGCCTAGGCTGTCGAAATATGACCATTTTCAACCAATTTACCGTTTATATTTTTGGCTTTTTTAATCTCTTGGGGTTTAATTCCCCGCAGCTTGCTGCGTTTTGGGTAAAGCTGTAAAGTAGAAGGATGAGTAG
>JABSOJ010000180.1 GCA_013216005.1 Alteromonadaceae bacterium
AGTCACAGAGTCCTAGATATAAGGGTTGAGTTTAATTCCATTTGAAGGGACAACAATTATCTACAACAGAGCCAAAAGAGTACAGTAACTAGAAATTAACCCCCTAATCAGGCAAGGTTAATCAGTTTTAGTCAATGTTGTTGAAATGAACTAGAAGTTGCATAGTCATGTAGAGAATTAGACATAATTCCCATAAACATTCTTAAAATCGATCACCAGAAAGTTTTGATTCTAGTTATAAATTGCATGAGTACTGTTATTTTAAAGTGAAATACTGGGGGTTTTAAGGAGGTTTAACCATCGACAACTTGAATCACATTGTAAGTATAAAATTTAGTTAGACCTATGTGTATCAAACTTGATATAAAGATAACTCGTCATGCCATAGCTAAGAGCTGAATGCTATTTATTGCCTTTGCAAACTCATAGAATATTAGCAAAAATTATTTTTCTAAGATAATTTATGGCCCCCATTACCCTTTGATTCTTTAAATAATAACAAAGGCCATTGTTACCGTGAGTTAATTACCCACTTTAACAACAACCTTTATTATCCTTTATGCAATTTTAAACTGGGGTTTTAAAAATCAAATGAAATACTTGCCCCATACGTGCTTGGCTGATTTGGATAGGCATTGAAGCTTCCCGCTTGAATCGGCACCGGAAACGCTGATTGAAAATATTCATCGTTATTTAAATTACGTGCCCATAATTGTAGATTAAGACCGTTTTCAAAGCTCAGCCCTGCACTTGCATTAAAGGTACTGACCTCACGGGTTAATGAGTCGGGTACATTCTCAAAAAGTTGAACTTCGCTTTCGTAAAGGTAATCGGTGCGGATATAACCGTACATGCCATTATCGAATTCGTAATTGTAAGTGACCCCTGCAGTAATACTTTGCTCATGAATTCCCGCTGGTTTTTCTCCTGATAAATCTAATGGACCATCGACACCTGAAGCTCCTTCAAATGAGTCATAAATAGGATCAAGGAAAATACCCGCCAAGGTGAATGTCCAATTATCCGTGGGGCTATAGACAGAGTCGAACTCAATACCTTGAGTACTTTGTTTTCCGGCATTAGCCAAAATAAAACCAGTACCGACAAATATCGAAGATTGAAAACCTTCGATGGTTTGGTCAAACATGGTGATATTGAATGCACCTTTTTTAAACCTTGCCTTCATACCAAGCTCATAAACCATGGCTTCTTCAGGGCTGGCATAACGACCACCATAACTTTGATTTGGTTGTGTTAGTCCGGCATCAGTCAATGCCGCTTGATCAGCAGCAAATGGCCGAGTATCACGAGACAAATTCCATGATGACGCTTTAAAACCGGTAGCAGCTGTGGCGAAGAAATTAATATTGTTATTTAATTCATAGGCCAAACGCACAGACCAAGTCGTTTTGCCATCAGAAGTATTATCTTCTTCTACCGAGTTAGGCAACTCAAGCATTGGCGGCATAAACTGCAAACCTTTTAAAATCGGAATAGCAGGTGCTAGCGACGGAATAAAGGGAAGAGGAACACCATATACAGTCAAATCGTTATCAAGGTCAATGGCAGAAAGCGTAGAATTATTTTGTTGATGCACGCTAATTTCTTTTTCATCTTTGGTATAACTAACACCCAAAGTAGCCGTAAAATCATCCGAAACATGGTAATCAAAGTTGGAAAAAATTGAATAGGCTTCGTTATCCTGCATAAATTGTGTATGGACGGCGGTGTCAGCTGAAATAAATGAGCCTGGTGCCAAACCATAGACCCCTTCTACGCCACCTAATAAGCCAGGAGCTCCGCCTGCGGCCATTAAAACATCGAAGTAATTCCTCATATCATTACCATAAAACAAACTATCAACAGCATCGATGTCTTCTTGGAAGTAAAAAGCACCAACCATCCAATCTATCGTGCGTGTACCGGTAGAGGTAAGACGAAATTCCTGAGTAAAAGTATCAATTTTAATGTCACCGGTTTCTCGGATAATATCCAAAGTGGTGTAATCGATATCGTGTATCCAGGTGGAATCATTGTTACGAATAGCGGTAATTGAGGTAAGATCAAAACCATCATATTCAATATCGAGCTGCAAAGATATTCCGCCATCTTTAACGGTATTGTTGGGATCTATATTGAGGGCCGATTGATAAGCAAACGGATTGCTATCATCATTAACAATCCCCCCGAGTGCTTGAATTGCCGCAGTGGTCGGACCATTAATAGCGTCGGCGACTGTACAACAGGTTTCGTCTACTTCACTATAATCAGCAATAAAACGCAAAGTAACATCGTCAGTAGGTTCATATAGCGCTTGTCCACGAATATTCCAGCGGTCGCGGTCATTCAGTTTACTCAGCCCAGTTACACTATCGGTATAACCATCACGGGAATTATAGCCGCCAGATAAACTAACCGCTAAATTGTCGGTTATGCCATTAGAAATATATGCTTTCATCTGCTGCTGATTATAGTTGCCAACGCCGACTTCAACGTTTCCTTCTAAATCATAGGACGGCTTTTCAGTTCGTACACTGATAACACCAGCAGAAGCATTCTTACCAAACAGGGTACTTTGTGGCCCACTCAGTACTTCTATTTGTTGAAGTCTTGGCAAATCGACAATCTGGGCTGCTGCACGTGAACGGTAAACACCATCAATAAACACCCCAACAGAAGGTTCGATACCGGTATTGTTAGTACCATTACCAAATCCACGAATAGCAAAATTTGTATTGGTTGAGCGTTGTAATGACGATACCCGAAGTGTCGGAACAAGTGCTTGTAAATCATTTATGTCCATTACTTTAGTTTGTTCGATAGCTTGTCCGCTTACCACAGTGATTGCCACAGGTGATTCCTGTAGCCCTTTAAGACGTTTAGAGGCGGTTACCATTATCCGTTCTATATCGTTTTCATCACTTTTAGCGTCAGTATTTTCTTGCTGCGCACTTGCTGTAGAACCTAGTGCGCCTACAACAGACAACGCCAGTAAAGAATGCTTAAAAAATTGCAATTTATTGTTATTATTCATGAAATCCCCAGTACATACTAATATTTATCAATTATTTTTATTGTTTATTTGGCACTTTATGTGCTCTTTTTGATCAAGTTTATTGTAGTGATTATTTAATCACCAAATTTAGCCGACTGAATCATGCTAAATGTTCTTTGCAAATTAAACCAATGAATAATACTAATGAGTATCTATTCAAATAAAGAATAGTCAGGTGTTGTTAATATCAGAAGAAATAGTGGAACAAAAAAGCTAACTACGTGGTTTTATAAAGAAAAATTAAGGATAATTAAAAGCCGCAATCAGAAAATCGAATGCGGCTTTTGATAAGAAGTTATTATTAACCAGGTTTACTTGTCGGTAAAAATCAACAGCTGTTGCTTGGCTTTAGTTGGCAATAAATTAAAATACAAAATCTTCACTGTTAAGTGCCATCATTGAGTCTACACCATTCTCAATACAAGCCGCATGGCCTTTTGCTCGAGGTAACATACGTTGAATAAAGAACTGAGCGGTATTAATTTTGGCTTGATAAAAGGCGCTATCATTTGTGCCTGCTGCGAGTTTATCTTGAGCCACTTTTGCCATTTTCGCCCAGAAAAATGCCAAGGTAACGTAACCAGAATACATTAAGTAATCAACCGAAGCACCGCCAATTTCATCCAGGTTTTTTTGCGCTTTCGCGCCAATAGCTAGGGTAATATCACGCCATTCTTTTGCATAAGCCATTATTGGTTTTATAAACTCAGCCATGTCAGGATTATCAAAGTTTTCCTGACAGAACATTGTCATATCATTGACAAAGGGTTTTAATATTTCTCCTTTGCTACCGATAATCTTGCGGGCTAATAAATCTAATGCTTGGATGCCCGTTGTGCCTTCATATAAACAACTAATTTTTGTATCGCGCATTAATTGTTCCATGCCCCATTCTTTGATAAAACCATGACCACCAAATATTTGCACGCCGTGACTGGTACACTCAAAACCTAATTCAGAGAGAAAGGCTTTAGCAATTGGCGTTAATAACGCAAGCTTAGTTTCTGCATCAGCTTTTATTGCCTCATCTTGTTCAGCATGGCCTATATCAACTAACTGTGCTAAATAGCTTACTAACGCACGTCCACCTTCAGCTATAGACTTTTGTGTTAATAACATTCTACGTACATCGGGATGAACAATGATGGGGTCTGCTGCTCCATCAGGATTTTTAATACCGCTGATTGAACGCATTTGCAAACGATCTTTAGCGTAAGCTAAGGCACCTTGGAAAGAGGCTTCCGCTGCTGCTATTCCTTCATTTGCTACGCCAATACGTGCAGCATTCATAAAAGTAAACATACACTTAAGGCCTCGATTTTCTTCACCAATAAGATAACCTTTAGCACCATCAAAATTGATCACACAGGTAGCATTGGCATTAATACCCATTTTATGTTCAATTGAACCACAGCTAACACCGTTTCTATCGCTAATTGACCCGTCATTATTAACATTAAACTTAGGGACAATAAATAACGAAATACCTTTGTTGCCTTGTGGGGCTCCTGGAATCCGTGCAATGACGATATGGACAATATTGTCAGATAAGTCGTGCTCTCCTGCCGAAATAAAGATTTTTGTGCCGCTTATTGAATAGCTGCCATCATCATATATTTCTGCTTTAGTGCGCAACATGCCTAAATCAGTACCACAATGCGGCTCTGTTAAACACATGGTTCCGGTCCATGTGCCTTCAACAAGTTTAGGCATGAATTGTTGTTTCTGCACGTCACTAGCATGAGCTTCTATGGTGGCTAATGCACCATGACTTAAGCCAGGATACATGGCAAAACTATGGTTAGCTGCCGAAAATAATTCGGCAATAGTGATATTTAATGAATGAGGCAATCCTTGACCTCCAAACTCTGCGGATTGTGATAACGTTGGCCAGCCACCATCAACATATTGTTTATATGCTGCTTTAAATCCATCAGGTGTGGTCACTACTCCATCGTTCCAGCTACAGCCTTGTTGATCACCTATTTGGTTTAAAGGGGCAATCACTTTCTCAGTTAGTTTTGCCGCTTCACCAATGATGGCATCAACCATATCAATGCTTGCATCTTGATAGCCCAAGTGTTGGTAATGACTTTCACAATCAAGCAGCTCTTGCATAACAAACTTAATATCACGAACGGGGGCTTTATATTCAAGCATTTGTCTTTCTCCAAACCAATAATAATTATTAATTTTTACATGCTAATTTAATTAGAGTTATTATCCTAATGAATAATACTAATGACCTATTATTCTAAAATACTATAGTTTAGTTGGTTGAAGGAACAATCGCAGTCCTTGATACTATTTAAATTATGCATAGTTACCTATAAGCATTATTCATTGGTTAAATTTGATAGGTCGATATAGCATTAATATTAAAATATTTAACCATGTGCGCTGAAGTTAAATAATAACAAGGAAAAATAATGTCTGTCGAAAAACTGTTGCAAAATCGTGTTTCTATTCGTGCATTTTTAGATAAATCCATCCCTGAAGAGATCCTTAAAAATATTTTTGCCAACGCGCAACTCTCGCCCTCAAATTGCAATGTCCAACCTTGGCAAATATGTGTAGTTTCAGGAGAAAGCCAAGCAGCACTTAAAACCCAATTTATGCATACCTTAATGAGTGGTGGTAAACCTAATCCTGATTTTAATTGGTTACCCAAATATGAGGGACTTCACCGTGAACGTCAGTTCGGCTCAGCTAACGCGTTATATAGCTCAATAGGTGTTACCAGAGAAGATAAAAAAGCGCGCCAAATGGCGATGGTGCGTAACTGGCAATTTTTTGATGCGCCTTATGCAGTGTTTTTCACTATGGATAAATACTTAGACATTATGGGTGCTGTTGATTTAGGCATTTATGCGCAAACATTGTCTTTACTGTTAACAGAGCAAGGGATTGGCAGTTGTATGCAAGGTGCGTTAGGCCAGTTTCCTGATCCGGTGAGACAAATATTAAAATTGCCGGATGAACGCGGCATTTTATTTGGCATGTCTTTTGGTTATGCCGATGAAAATGCAGCAATCAATGAAACCAAAACGAACCGAGCATCGCTAGAAAGTGCTGTGGCATTTTTTAACTAATATAAAAGAATTTTTATGACAGCATCTCAACCTCACCATAGCCAAGCATTGATTTTTGAAGTGACTAAAGCTGCCCTAGATGAAACTAGGGTCGTGGCACTAGATATTGCTCAAGAGCTTAGTGATAATGAAGTGCTGCTTAAGATCGATAAATTCGCCCTAACAGCTAATAACATTAGTTATGGTATCGCCGGTGAGGCCTTGGGTTACTGGCGATTTTTCCCAACCGAAAAAATTGCAGAGCAAGAGCAGTGGGGACGGTTGCCGGTGATGGGGTTTGCTGATGTTGTTTCATCAAATTGTCAGCACATTAAAATTGGAGAAAGGGTATGGGGCTTTATGCCAATGGCTACCCACGTAAAAATAGTAGCAGGTATGCACTCCAATACTGGGTTTGCTGATGTCAGTCCACATAGAGCAGGACTGCCTCCTGTTTATTCTACCTTTGAACGGGTCAGTAAAAAGCCATTCTATCAAGTTGACAACGAAGACTTTGAAATCCTCGTTCGTGGATTATTTATGACCTCTTGGCTGGTTGATGATTTCATGTTTGATAATCGATATTTCGATGCCAAACAATACCTCATAACCAGCGCATCGAGTAAAACTAGCATTGCACTTGCCTTCTCAATAAAAGAACGAGGTGAACTCCCCTGTATTGGTATTACTTCAGCAGCGAATAAAAAATTTGTTGAATCTCTTGGCTGTTATCAGCGGGTTATTAGTTATGACGAAGTCGCTAACCTAGATGCTAGTATTTCATCGTTAGTGGTTGATATGGCAGGAAGTCAAACCGTACTGGCAGCTATTCATCGTCACTTTGACAAAAACATCTGTTACTCATGTCGTATTGGTGTCACTCATCACGATGATATTGTTACCGATGAAGTACTGCCCGGAGCAAAACCGATATTCTTTTTTGCAACTACTCAATTGAAGAAGCGAACTGCTGATTGGGGCAGTAGAGAAACCATGAAAAAGTTAAGTGGATCTTTACTGCGTTATATCGAATTTTGCCGATCAATTATAACCATCAAACATACCACAAATAAAAATGACTTAGTGGCAATATATAAGCAAGTATTATCTGGAAAAGCTGATGCTTCAGTAGGACACATAGTTTCATTATGAAAAACAATAAATAATAGTCGAGATTTACATGTCAAATATTGAATTGGTAACGTTAGTAAATACACAAGTCATTCCTATTTGCATCTTTTTAATTATGATGGGCATGGGGTTATCTCTGGCTATTGATGATTTTAAACGAGTAGTTACCTACCCTAAAGCCGTGGCAATTGGTTTAGTTAATCAGTTATTATTTTTACCGATAATCGGTTTTGTTTTGGCCAACATTATGCCATTAGAGCCTGAATATGCTGTTGGTGTGATGTTACTGGTACTTTGCCCAGGTGGTACTACGTCAAATATGTTCTCTCATTTAGCAAAAGGTGATGTTGCCCTTTCGGTTACCATGACAGCGGTGGCAAGCCTGATCACTGTATTTAGTATTCCCGTTGTGCTTAATTTATCCTTGGTTCATTTTATGGGTGAAGGGAATGAATTTAACCTACCCATTATTGCTACCATGTTTAGTTTAATGAAATTGACCATAGTGCCTATTGTTGTCGGTATGATAATCAAAGCTTATTATCCTAAATTTGCCAATAGTGCCCAAAAATATGTCTCTCGATTCGGGATATTATTTCTCACACTTTTAATGATTTTTCTCACCTATATTCAACAGGACATTGTTATTTCAGCTTTGATTGCAGCGGGTCCAGTATCCTTGTTACTTAATCTTTCAACAATGGCGCTTGGTTATTACTCCAGTAAATGGTTTGGTTTAACTATGGCACAAAGAACATCCATTACTATTGAAGTTGGTTTGCAAAATAGCACGCTATCAATGTTCATGGCGTTAACCTTACTAGCAAATTATAAAATGTCGTTTACTCCCGCTATTTATACCCTGACGATGTTATTTACCGCGGGCGTATTAGTGAAATCTTTACGTATAAAATTTCATGCTGCAACTAAAGACGACAACAATAACTTGCCAAATGTTGAGATAATCAATCCATAACATTCAGCTAGATAATAAATTATAAGGAAAGTTAGCCATCATGATTACAGTTCATCATTTAAAAAAATCGCGTTCCAGAAGAGTGATCTGGTTATTAGAAGAACTAGGCATGCCATATAGGTTAATCAATCATCAACGTGATCCATTAACTCGTTTAGCACCAAAAAGTTTACAAGCTATTCATCCATTAGCCAAAGCTCCTATCATGGTTGATGGAGACATGGTTATTTGTGAGTCAGGGGCAATTATCGAGTACATTCTTAATCAAAGTAGTGAACACCAATAAAAGCGTCACAGAAATAGTTTTATTGTACGCTATTTAGTACAACGGTCTTCCATTTATCATTCCAATCATTTGTATGTATTTTCGCTCTTAGTTGTAAAATAGGATC
>JABSOJ010000181.1 GCA_013216005.1 Alteromonadaceae bacterium
AAGGTAGTTAGATAAAGTATTTAAAACCGGTTCAATAATTGAGCATAAAAAATCAAGAACGAATATGATAGTTGTACTAATAGAGATTTTACTTGAACAAAAAAGATAGCAATAAATACTAGAAAGAAAATGGCAGGGGTGGAGAGATTCGAACTCCCAACCGTCGGTTTTGGAGACCGCTGTTCTACCAATTGGAACTACACCCCTGCAACGGAGGAGAATTATACCCAAGCAATTACAAAGGTAAAGGGTAAAATGCGAATAGTTGTGAATTGTTTGACTGTTCGGCGAAATAAGCAGCAAAGGCCACAAAAAACCATCAATTTGTAAACCCAAACTACTAATAGAAAACAAAAGCGGTAGTAATTTGGGGTGTTAATCTAAATCAAACCAACTGATTTTTCGATTGTGCGGCACGTAAACGGTTGAAACGGAGGTTGTCCGGATAAGGAAATACGTCTTCGAACAGGCCGTCAGCAACATTTTTTTGGCATTGTTGCCAAAAAGCCGCTTTCAGTAATTCAGGGTGATGGTGAATAAATGCTTTGAGGTAACGCGGGTTTGCCAGTGCAAAGGTTGCAAGTTCTTCTGGAAACATATCACCGGGGTCAACAGAATACCAAGGCTCTGCTGCATAAATCTGTTCTTCGGTGACAGGTTGTGGTTTCACTCTGAAATTAACTTCGTTCATGTAAGTTATTTCATCATAATCGTAAAATATAACGCGTCCGTGACGGGTCACACCAAAATTTTTCAGTAACATATCACCCGGAAATATATTGGCGGCGATTAATTGTTTGATTGCTTTGCCATAACCATAAATAGCATTACTGATCTGTTCGTCGGTTGCATCGGCTAAATATAAATTTAACGGGATCATACGGCGTTCAATATAGAGGTGTTTAATAATGATCAAATCACCTTCATATTTGATAATTGAAGAGGCAACTTTGGTTAATTCTTCTAACAGCTCAGGCGAAAATCTATTTTTCGGGAAGGCTACTTCAGAATATTCCATTGTATCCGCCATTCGGCCGACTCTGTCGTGAAGTTTTACTAAACGGTATTTTCCTTTTACATCTTTCTTCGTCATATTTTTGCTGGGAGAGAATTTATCTTTGATAATTTTGAAAACATACGGATAAGAAGGCAGTGTAAAAACTGACATCACCATACCTTTAATACCTGCCGCAAGTTCAAAATAATCATCGCTGCTTGCTAAATGATTCAGAAAGTCCCGGTAAAATTGAGTTTTCCCTTGTTTGTGAAAACCAATGGCAGAATATAAATCCGCACGGGTTTTATGAGGTATGAGTTTATGCAAAAATCCGATCAGTGCGTGAGGGTGTTGACAGTCAACAAAAAAGTAGGCTCTGGCAAAACCAAACACTATAGCCATTGTTTCGCCATCGGTTAACAGGGCGTCACTGGTTAATGCGCCTTTTTCATTATTTAATATGGATAAAATAAAAGGGGTTTCACCGGCTGGAGAAATAACCCTGCCAATAATGTACGCGCCTTTATTGCGGTAAAAGATGAAATTTAGAATATCAAATTGCAAATTTTCCAGTTTGTAGCGGGTTTTGTGGGCGTGTCGTCGAAATGCATAAATTATCGTATTTATATCTTTTTCCAGATCAGAATAGGGTATATCAAAGCCCGGGTTCAATAAAATTTCTTCAATAGTGGAATAAAGCCCCTTTTGTGCTGGATCATAACGTGTATAAATGGAGGCTTCAGGTATATTGTCTAATTGATTGAAAGTGCTTTCGACAAAAATATAAGCGTTATGATAATACTCACGTTCAAATAAATGACAAAATACTGAATTATAGAAGCTTTCAGCAAGTTCAGGTTGAGGGTGTTTGTTTAATAGTTCGACATAACTAATTTTTACTGCTTGCCATAAATCATCTTTTAGTTCGCTGATAAAGAAATCTTGTTGCAGTGTATTCAATGTTTCTTTTACCCGTTGATCATAAAAATCAGTCCTTGCTTTCGCGGCAACTTGTACTTGGCTCCACTGGCATTGTTCGAATCTGTGTTTGGCTGATTGAGTGATTTCACTGAACAGATAAATATGGCGTTCAAAACCATTGAGAATAGTTTTAGCAATAGTAATAGCAAGATTTTTCATTTAATTAATTTCTCAAGGTTTGTAATTCAAATGTAGGGGCTTAGATGAGCATACTTCAAAAGATAAGTTTTGTGAGCTTATTTTTGCTGAATGATGATTATAAACAATATTAATGGTCATATTTTCCAAATACGCTTGATAAACCTGCAAAGACACAGGTAAGCCGCAGTTTTAACTTGCTATTAACGCTGCACGGCACTAAAATTACGCGCTTTTTATTATCAATAAATGATGAACATATTCCATGCGTGTAGCCGATTTTTCATTCGATTTACCAGAAGAACTTATAGCCCGTTATCCTAAAGAAGATAGAACGGCGAGTCGTTTAATGTCTCTTGACGGTAATTCAGGTCAAATAAACAACTTAACTTTCCTTGATCTTGGTGATCAATTAGAGGCAGGCGATTTATTAGTTTTTAATAATACCCGTGTTATTCCTGCTCGTTTGTTTGGCAATAAAAGTACGGGTGGAAAAATAGAAATATTAGTAGAACGTTTACTTGATGAACATAGCGTGCTGGCACATATTCGTGCGAGCAAATCACCTAAGGTAGGCAGCGAATTAACCTTTCAGGCGGAAAGTGAGCTTGATGGTGATGAGAGTGGGTATCAGGTTAAAGCGACAATGGTATCCCGTCACGGTTCATTATTTGAATTGAAGTTCAGTGGCGAAAAATCAGTATTGACGGTATTGGATGAAATTGGTCATATGCCATTACCACCCTACATTGACAGACCAGATGAAGAAAGTGATAGGGAAAGATACCAGACAGTTTATAACGAAAAACCGGGAGCTGTTGCGGCACCTACTGCGGGATTACACTTCGACGATGCGTTAATGGCAACACTGAAAGCAAAGGGTATTGATTTTGCCTTTGTTACGCTACATGTTGGTGCAGGCACTTTTCAGCCGGTAAAAGTGGATGAAATTGCTGATCATGTAATGCATGCCGAATATGTTGAAGTCTCGGATGAAGTTGTAAATCAAATTGTACAAACGAAAAAAGCGGGTGGTCGGGTTGTTGCTGTAGGAACTACATCAGTACGCTCTTTAGAAAGTGCTGCCAAAGTTGCAAAGGAAAATGGAACTGAATTAGCCGCGTTTTACGGTGATACTGATATTTTTATTACGCCGGGTTATCAATTTCAACTGATTGATGCTTTGGTAACAAATTTTCATTTATCCGAATCTACTTTGTTAATGCTTGTAAGTGCATTTTCAGGGTTTGATCATATTAAAGCGGCTTATCAGCATGCTATTGAAGAAAAGTACCGTTTTTTCAGCTACGGTGATGCAATGTTTTTAACCAGACAGACAAGTAGCTAAGCAGACAAATTAAGTAAATAAACAGACAAATTAAGAAACAAATAAGTAAATTTAACAACCGCCGCTGGCCTGTTTCGCTAGTTGGTAAGGAACAACATAAAAAACATGACAAAAAATAGAATGAAATATGAATTAATAACGACTGACGGCAAAGCCCGTCGCGGACGATTGACGTTCGACCGGGGTGTAGTTGAAACTCCTGCTTTTATGCCGGTAGGAACTTATGGCACAGTCAAAGGTATGAAATCTGAAGAAGTTGAGGCAACAGGTGCTCATATTCTATTGGGTAATACTTTTCATTTAATGTTACGCCCAGGTACAGACATTATTGAACAGCATGGTGGCTTGCACGGATTTATGAATTGGGATAAACCCATTTTAACCGATTCTGGCGGTTTTCAGGTTTTCAGTTTAGGTAAAATGCGTAAAATCACTGAAAAAGGTGTAGAATTTCGTTCACCGATTAATGGCGAAAAAATTATGTTGACGCCAGAACGTTCAATGGAAGTTCAGCGTAGCCTTGCTTCTGACGTGGTGATGATTTTTGACGAGTGTACGCCTTATCCTGTCAGTCATGAAGAATCAAAAGTTTCAATGGAACTTTCTTTGCGTTGGGCTCAACGCTCTAAAGATGCTCACGGTGATAATCCTTCTGCTTTGTTTGGTATTGTACAAGGTGGGATGTATGAGGATTTGCGTGAAGTTTCTGTTAAAGGGTTAACGGCAATTGAATTTGATGGTTATGCAATCGGTGGTTTATCGGTTGGCGAGCCTAAAGAAGATATGATCAGAATATTAGATCACACGACTCCCTTGATACCTCATGATAAGCCCCGATATTTGATGGGTGTTGGAAAACCTGAAGATCTTGTTGAAGGTGTGCGTCGTGGAATCGATATGTTCGACTGTGTTATGCCTACACGCAATGCCCGAAATGGTCATTTGTTTGTTACTGACGGTGTGGTTAAAATAAGAAATTCACGTCATAAAACTGATACAGGGACATTGGATCCTGAATGTGATTGTTACACCTGTAAAAATTATTCGCGCGCATATTTACACCATTTAGACAAGTGTAATGAAATACTGGGCTCACAATTAAACACTCTGCATAACTTACATTTTTATCAAAGAGTAATGCAAGGTTTGCGTGATGCGATAGAGCAAGGTAGATTAGACACCTTTGTTGAAGAATTTTATGCGTTGCGGGATTTACCCGTTCCGCCGTTGAAAGCTTAATTTTGTAGAATTTTAAAACAAGATTTTCAAAAAATGAATTTCAAAACATATTTATTACAACATAAAAAAAGAAAAAAGAGGAAGTTATGAGTTTATTTATTAGTAAGGCACATGCAGCAGCAGGTCCGGCTTCGGCTGGCGGCGGTATGGAAATGATCATCATGTTGTTGGTTTTCGGTTTGGTGTTTTACTTTATGATTTACCGTCCGCAAGCTAAGCGAGTGAAAGAGCATAAAGGTTTAATGTCAGCTTTATCTAAAGGTGATGAAGTGCTTACTCAAGGTGGTATTGTGGGTAAAATCGTGAAAGTGTCAGACGAAAAAGATTTTATTGTTGTTAGTCTTGCTGAAAGTACGGAAGTAATAGTACAAAAAGGCGCTATTAATGCGGTATTACCTAAGGGTACAATGAAATCACTTTAATTATTCTAATCACGCCTTGTATCTATGAGTTTTTTACATAAAAACAAGGCGTAAACTGAATAACTAGAGAAAAGCTGATGAGTTGTTTAATTGCAAACAGAAAAAATAAAAGGATAAATTGTGTTAAATAAATATCCATTATGGAAAACACTGATGGTGATATTTATTATCGCTTTTGGTGCACTTTACGCCTTGCCTAATTTGTATGGTGAAGATCCTGCTGTTCAAATTTCAGGTAAACGTAGTGTTGAAACTGATGCGGCAACATTTGATAGCGTTAAAGAGATGCTGGCTAAAGAAAATATTGATTTTTTAAGTATTGTACTTGAAAAAGATCAAGTGCTGGTGCGTTTTAAAGATACTGAAGTTCAGTTAAAAGCGCGTGACTTATTAGACGATAAAATGGGTGATAAGTATTCTGTTGCATTAAACTTAACACCTGCGACCCCTGATTGGCTGGACGCTATAGGCGGTACGCCAATGAAGTTCGGTCTTGATTTAAGAGGTGGTGTTAGCTTTTTAATGGAAGTTAACATGAGCGAAGCCATTCTTAAAGCAACGAACACAATCGTCAGCGATTTTCGTAGTGGCTTACGTGGTGAAAAAATTCGCTACCGTTCAGTTAAAAAAGTCAAAACTTCTATTGAAGTTAAATTCCGTAATGTTGAAGATTTGATTGCGGGAAAAGAATTCCTTGAAGAACAGAATCGTGATTTACTTATTGTTGATGATGAAGACACACTTACTTTAACGGCAAAGTTGACTGAGTTAAAACTAAAAGAAATTCGTGAATATGCCTTAAAGCAAAACATTACCATTATCCGAAACCGTGTAAATGAATTAGGTGTTGCTGAGCCGCTGGTACAGCGTCAGGGCAAGAAACACATCCTTATTGAATTACCGGGTGTACAAGATACCGCTAAAGCAAAAGAAATTTTAAATGCGACTGCTACTATTGAATTTAGAATGGTTGATCAACAAGGTGATATCGGTAATGCGCTTAAAGGTCGGGTACCGGCAAGTTCGCAATTGTTATACGAGCGTGATGGAACACCTGTTTTATTGAAAAAACGAGTCATGCTTACTGGTGATCATATTGTTGATGCAGGTTCAAGTTTAGATGAATACTCTCGTCCACAAGTTAATATTACTTTAGATTCTCCGGGTGGCAGCAAGTGGTCAAACGCGACTAAAAAGAATATTGGCAAGCCTATGGCTACGGTATTTATTGAATATAAGCCAACCAAAAATAAAGACGCTGAAGGCAATACCATTTTTGAAAAAGTTTCAGAAGTGATCAGTGTAGCTACAATTCAAGGACGTTTAGGTAAGTCATTTCGTATAACCGGCGCAGGAAGTCAATCTGAAGCGCATAGTCTGGCATTGTTACTACGTGCAGGTGCTTTGATTGCACCAATTCAAATTGTTGAAGAACGTACTGTAGGGCCAACGTTAGGTGCTGAAAACGTACAACTTGGTTTTCAGGCAATCATGATGGGCTTTGGTTTAGTATTTGTTTTTATGCTTGTTTATTACCGTGCTTTTGGTGTGGTGGCAAATTTAGCCTTGGGTGCAAACCTGATCTTAATTATTGGCGTTATGTCATTGATACCGGGAGCAACGTTAACGCTGCCAGGTATGGCTGGTATTGTATTAACCGTTGGTATGGCCGTTGATGCCAATGTACTTATTTTTGAACGTATACGTGAAGAATTACGCGAAGGTAAATCAATACAACAATCAATCCATCAAGGATACGATGCTGCATTTTCTACCATTATTGATGCCAACATCACGACGTTAATTGCAGCAGTTATTTTGTATGCTATTGGTACAGGTCCTATTAAAGGTTTTGCGATTACTTTATCCATTGGTATTATCACCTCAATGTTTACTTCTGTAATCGGTACAAGATCTGTGGTTAATATGATTTGGGGCGGTAAACGTCTTGATAAATTATCGATATAGTTAGGATTAAATAATATGCAAATTTTACATTTAAAAGAAACTGTCGCCTTTATGAGTTATCGCAAGGGTGCCATGATATTCAGTATTATATTAATGCTTGCTTCAATTTTTACCTTAGCCACTAATAAGCTAAATTTTGGTTTAGATTTCACTGGCGGTACTTTAATTGAAGTTGGTTTTGAAAACGCGGCAGAGTTAAACAAAATGCGCCAATTACTGGATGCTAACGGTTTTGATGATGCAGTAGTACAATTGTATGGTAGCAGCCGCGACGTAGTTATTCGTTTAGGTCAACGTGATGATGTGAAAGCTGAAATGCTGGGTAATCAAATTTTATCGGTATTAGAAAAAGGTACCGGGAAAAAAGTTGAAATGCGACGCATTGAGTATGTTGGTGCAAGTGTCGGTGATGAATTAGCCGAGCAGGGTGGTTTAGCCATGCTTACCGCGCTGATTTGTATTTTGATGTATGTTGCCTTTCGCTTCGAATGGCGTATGGCACTTGGTTCGGTAATTGCCCTATTTCATGATGTATTGCTGACTCTCGGACTTTTCTCTGTACTTAATTTAGCGTTCGATTTAACTGTACTGGCTGCGATACTTGCCGTTATTGGTTATTCGCTTAACGATACTATTGTTGTTTCAGATCGAATTCGTGAAAACTTCAGAAAAGTGCGTGGCAGTGATTCAGAAGGGATTATTAATATTTCTTTATCGCAAACACTGAGCCGTACTGTTATCACCTCAATAACGACGATTTTAGTGTTATTAGCCTTGTTCTTTAGAGGTGGTGAATTAATTCATGGTTTTGCTACGGCATTGTTATTTGGTGTTTTTGTTGGTACTTATTCATCTATTTATGTTGCCAGCTCTGTTGCTTTATCTTTAGGAATTTCGAAAGAAGATTTAATTCCTGAAGTGGTAGAAAAAGAAGGCGCAGACCAAGACGCTATGATGCCTTAGGTAAAACAATACAGATTGAGATGTAGAGGCAAAATTATTCTACATTTTAGCCTTATGATACTTTTTAATACTAACGTTAATGCTCATTTATTCATTTAAATGAGCATTTTTTTTAGAGGTATTGATACGTTCCGCAAAGCTGTTTAATGTGTTTGTGAAATACACTTTTTTTGGTTAAGTGCTAATTGCCAAGGGCTTAATTTTAATGCGGATTTTAAATTTCCCGAGTTGCTAGTGTTTGAGGATATTTAAGATGAATGAATGGGGTTTTAGGTGATTTTTTTGTTCGTATTGTGTTTATTTTTGTAATGCATTTGTTACATAGTGTAGCCGACCAATTTCCTGTCGTACTTTTTCCCAAATTATCTATCATACAATTTGGCAATATTTAGGCTACATTCCCAATTTATCATCATACAATTTTGGAGGTTTACCAAAATAAAATAATGCAATAAACCAAATAACATCATAACTTTTCCCAAACTCCATCATACTTTCAGCCAAATTAACGTCGACTCCAATAAACCTGCCAATTTCATCGTAGTGACTATTTTCGCTACGA
>JABSOJ010000182.1 GCA_013216005.1 Alteromonadaceae bacterium
AGTTATAGGTTATTGGTAAATATGCTTAAGGCTGGCTGTGGGGTTTACCGCGATAGCGGTTTAGTCCAATTGGTATTATACCCAAACGACCCAATAGCACTAAAGCTCAACCTGACTTGTTTGTTCAAAATAAATAACAAACTCGCTTCCTTCTCCCCAACGACTATTAATAATTAATTCAGCATTATGGTGGTGCAGTACATGTTTAACTATCGCAAGCCCAAGTCCTGAGCCACCCGTATCTCTGGAGCGGGATTTATCAACACGGTAGAAACGTTCGGTAAGCCGATTAAGGTGCTCTGGTTTAATGCCGGGACCATTGTCTTGCACTGAAAATTTTATTTTAGATCCATCACGCAACCAGCTTAATCGAATAATTCCATTTTTTTGTGTATAAGCAATCGCATTAGATACAAGGTTTGCACAAGCGCTTTTAAGTTCAGTCTCTATACCCAAAATACCAATAGAAGGTTCAATATTAACATCGATTTGATGTTGTTTTTCTTGATTCAACCAAGATACTTCTTCAACCAACCCTGAGATCAATGACGGCATATCGACAACCTGTCTGGCATCATGATCTATTTGGATCTCAACACGCGACAATATCAATAATTGCTCAACTAACCGATCCATTCTTGAAACTTGCCCTTCAATAGTGGAAAAGGCTTTTTGCCAATGGAGATCTAAAGCATGATCAGTAGACTGAATCATTTCAACATAACCGCGAACCACAGTTAATGGTGTTTTCAACTCGTGGGAAACATTAGCAACAAAATCCCGGCGCATTTCTTCAAGCCGATGAATATTGCTGATATCTCTGGCCAATAACAAAACTTGCTCACTACCGTAGGGCATCATTCTCAGCTCTAAATGTGATTCATGATCAACAGGAGAGATTATTTTACAGGGGGCATTAAAATTACCCGCTTCAAGATATTTTGAAAACTCAGGAAAGCGAATTAAATTATCTATTCTCTGGCCTACATCTCCAGGCAAATGAATACCTAATATTTTTTGGGCTTTTTTATTACCCCATAAAATCCCTAAATCATCGGATAAAACCAAAGCTGCATCAGGCAAGGCTTCAGCTCCATCACGGAATCGACGGATTTTTTCATTTAAAACTTTTTGTTTCTTTCTCTGCTGACGTATTAACCGATATAAACCATCATAAATTACCCCCCAGATCCCACTTGCCTGATGTGGCGAAAGTGATTTACTTTGCCATAACCATTTTGTTAAAAGATATAAATGACGATAATGAGAAATCAGTAAAACTAAACAAGTTAAAGCAATAACCTGCCAAATAAAACCTACGATGTAACCTAATATCGCACTTAAAAACAGCCAAAAGGCAAGACGATATAACAGTGTTCGAATTGATAAACGAAAATACATACTTTATTGATTCAAATTAATGATTTAATTTTCCCTGAAAAACGATACCCCGAACCACGTACCGTTTGAATAAGGTTTTCATGTCCTTCACCAGTAATAGCTTTACGCAATCGACGAATATGAACATCAACCGTTCTGTCTTCAACGTACACATTCGTTCCCCAAACATTATCTAATAATTGTTCACGGCTATAAACTCGTTCCGTATGGGTCATAAAAAAATGTAATAAACGAAACTCAGTCGGACCAAGTTCCAGACTTCGACCGTTAATTGAAACACGGTGAGCAACAGGATCTAACCTTAAGCCTTGAAAATCAAGTGTTTCTTCTAAAGATGTAGGCGAAACACGACGAATAACCGCTTTTATCCGGGCAATGAGTTCTTTGGGAGAAAAAGGTTTAGTCACATAATCATCAATACCAGCGTCAAAACCTCTTACTTTATCGTCTTCATCTGAACGAGCCGTTAACATGATGATCGGAATATTACGGGTATGTTCATGTTGTTTTAATTTTTTAGCCAACTTTACACCCGTACCACCCGGTAACATCCAATCAAGCAAAACAAGATCCGGATAAGGTTCAACAATTTTTGATATCGCCTGTTCAAAATCTTGTGCTTCTACGGTATTAAAACCATTCTGCTCTAATACAAAGGTGATCATATCTCTGATTGGCGCTTCATCTTCAACAACTAAAATTCGTCTGTTCATGCAAAACCCGATATTATTTACTCATTAACAATATAAAACATATTCTGCCCAATCATTGTGACAGTATTATTACAACGATAAACTAATTTGTTCTACCTAAGGTATTAGTAACAATGAAAAAATTAAATTATATCAGATACATTCAAATCGACCATATGAAAATGGCCGATTTATTTGAGGGGGCAATATGATATTCAAACAATTTGAACAGATAAATTTATGTAAGTCGAGAAACGACCATACGCGGAATATGTGGCAATAAGTTAAAACTTATATTGTATACCCGCAGCCAGATATTCTTCATCTGAACCACTATCCATATCATATGTAGTAAAAAAACTATAAAGTTTAGTGCTTTTATCCAGCTTATAATCAACACCAAGAGTAAAACCTGTCAAATCGTTGCCATCACCCTTATCAGCCGTTTGAAACTGACCTTTAAGTGTTGCTTTACCAAAACCATATTTTGCTGAAATCATGTAGCCATCCATTTCAGACCCGTCACTCACTTTTTCCTGAGTTTGAATCATCGCACCTAAAGTAATACCCGCTATTTTACCTTGCACCGTTGCACGGGTAACATCATAATTATTCACATCAGAATCCATGGCTACCGAAGCAAACAGTTTAGATTTTTTCAAATATTTATCACCATAAAATACCGCAACAGAATATGCATTATCAGCATCCTCATCAGCACTGTCTTCTGCAATATAGGTAACACCTACCTGGAAACCATTCATCTTAGGTGATTTATAACTTAGGGTATCTGCCATCCGATTTTCACCTTTCCAGATGTGTTTGATATCTGCATTTAAATCATTAAACAAATCAACTTTTCCCGCTGACTGTTTTACCATGGTGTCATTTTTACCAAGCAAGATTTCACCAAAGCTTCCTTTTAAACCTACATATTGGTTACGGTCTGTAATACTGTCACCTTTAGCACTGTCACCGTCTAGATCAACTTGAAACTCAATTTTATATATAACTTCTAAACCATCTTGTAATTGATGAGTTCCTTTAAAACCAAGACGCGATGCATTGCTTTTAATTTCAGTAAAAGAGCCATCACCTTCATCAGAAGACTGAAAAGAAAGATTAGCTTCACCGTAGATAACCACAGAGGGTACTTTATCTCCGGCAAAAACGGGTTGTGCCAAAATAGACAAAATAGACAAAATAGCGATACCAACTGTACTTTTGATAAAATTCATTTTTAAACCCTTTGTATTGACCTATTCAAATAATTACGGTGCATTTTGCCGAATAACTGTGACAATTTTGTGACAATCTATTATTTTTTTATCATTAAAAAATTTTTATTTCTTTTAGATGATTTTTTTATGGCTAATTTTGGCACCAATCAAACAGGGTAACAGTTCATATTTGTGTATTATCATGTTTAAGTTGATACAGTCCATAGCCTGTATAGGTTTGAACTCATGTAAATTAACAGAAAACATTGTTGAACTGTAACCCTAATTTTGCCTATAGGGTCAGTGCCCTAATTTTAATAATATTTATCAACAACATACTTTTTTATGAATAATTTCATCCCTGATATAAGTATTTGTTCTGATATAAAAGCCTATCTTTAATTGAATAATAACGTTTTGTGAGTAATATGATTACTTTTATTGTGTACACAAATAACTGAAATCAATTTCAATTTAATTATCAGTTACCGTAGTTACTAAAAAAGATGAAATATATGAAGGCAACAAGTATATCTCGCAAATTACTCACCAGAGTTTTATCCTTTTATTTTGTACTTACATTCATTGTAACTTGTGCTCAAATTGCTGCCGAATACTATAATACAAAAGAAAATATTCACAGTGAATTGTTGACCATGGAGAAAACTTTCAGTGGGAGCTTAACTCGCGCTGTCTGGGAACTGAATACACAACAAGCCATAGAGATAGCAAACGGATTAGTGGCGATTCCTATGATAAAAGGGATAAAAGTAACCGATGAAAACAATCAAATAATAGCCCAGGTAGGTGAAGAAGCTAATACAAAATCATTTAATATTAGCTCCACAACAGACCTCGCTGATGGTTATTTTAACCTGAATTCATTTTCGAAAGGCATCTTCGGTCATTCATTCCCGCTTATATACGAATTTTCGGGTCGAACTACACGCGTTGGAACCGTCACATTATTATCAAGTAATGAAGTTATTTTTGACCGGATAGAAATTGGCATCTATTTTCTATTAGGTAATGCCATAGTAAAAACAGCAGCACTCGTTTTTTTGTTTTCGCTGGCCTTTAGCAAACTGCTCACCGATCCGCTGAATGAACTTACCGAACAAATAAACAACTTTGACATTGATGATCCTGAAGCGTCTAAATTACATTCAATCGGTTCTGACAAGAATGAACTTAACATCCTTCAAAACGCATATAATAATTTAATAGATGAATTAGTCGAACATAAAGAACAGCTTGCACAAGCACAAAATGACAATGTTTTAGCTAAATACAAACTAGATGAACAAAACATAATACTTGAACAAGAAGTTGCTAGAAAAACATCCTCATTAAGTAGAACGATGCTCAAAATGGAAAAGCAACAGCGCGAATTACTGGAACAGCAAAGTAAATTACAAAAAGAAAATTCACGACGCAGTCAAACCGAAAGCACTTTAACCAGAACCAATAAAAAGTTAAAGAATTCAATACATGAATTAAATAAGGCGCAGAAACGCTTATTAGAATCAGAAAAAATGGCCGCTTTAGGATGTTTGTCTGCCGAAGTATCTCACGAAATTAATACACCAATTGGGATCAGCATCACTTCAACAAGTTACTTATCTGATACATTAACTAAACTTACCAGAGATATTCAAGACCAAAAGTTAACAAAACGCTCTCTTGAAGACTTTACTCAAAACGCCTCACACAGTATTGAATTACTCAATAATAATTTAAACCGAGCCTCTGATTTAATTACCAGTTATAAACAAATTGCGGTTGACCAGACCAGCGATAAATTCAGACTGATCAAGGTGGCAAAATATATTGAAGAAATTATAAAATCTTTACACCCAAAATTAAAAAACACGCGCTATAATATTCATGTTAATTGCCCCGAGAATCTTGAAATACACGGACATGCGGGAGCCATATCCCAGATTTTTACAAACTTGATCATTAATTCACTCATTCATGGTTTTGAAGATATGATTGAAGGTGATATTACTATCGACATTACCATGCTTGAAGAGCGTTTACATATCCATTATCAAGATAACGGTCACGGCGTTGAGCCTGAACAACTGGCAAGACTTTTCGAACCTTTTTATACCACTAAAGCTGCTCAGGGAGGTACGGGGCTAGGCACTCACATCATTTATAATTTAGTTACCGACACGCTTAACGGCACCATAACCGCGAATAGTGAAAGTGGCAATGGCTTACATTACGACATAGAATTCGACAGTATGTGTTAACCCTTCCTATTAATTTAAGTTTTTATTGAGGGAAAAAACAAACAAATATTTTTAAGTAGAACATGCCTAATTCCGTTCACGTATAACTTCTTTTAGGTTATTATGGCGCTCATTACATTTTAGGATAATTAATGTTCACACTGCCAGGCACTGAGTTAAGTTCTGTGCATGTAAGCATTTTATTATTAGCATTGACCAATCAGCCCAACTTTATCAGGGCAAAGGAATTATATTCATGTGGTTCAAGAACCTTTATTTTTTCGCTTTCACCCGCCCTTTTGAATGGTCTGAAGAAGACTTGGAAAAACATTTAGCGGAGCATTTATTCACCCCCTGTGGTTCCACAGAACAATCTCATTTCGGCTGGGTAAATGCGCTGGGTAAACAAGGTAGTACTATTGTTCATTCTGTAAATGGCAACCATTTACTTTGCGCCAGAAAAGAAGAAAAAATCCTTCCTGCCCCAGTTGTAAAAGATCAACTGGAAGCGAAAATAGCTTTATTGGAAACCGAGCAAAGTCGTAAAGCAACTAAAAAAGAAAAAGAACAATTTAAAGAAGATATCATTTTCGAATTGTTACCCAGAGCATTTTCCAAAGTTACTGATACCCACGCTTACATTAGTCCTGCCGATAATCTTATTGTTATCAATACCGGCAGCCGAAGTAAAGCAGAAGACTTTTTGGCATTATTACGTAAAGTCCTTGGTACTTTACCTGTTAAGGGTTTATCGCCTGAAAAAGCACCTGATGAAATAATGACTGACTGGCTTGTTGAACATAACCTTGGGGCCAGTTTTCAACTGGGCATGGAAGCTGAATTTCATGCATTAGGTGATGACGGAGCAGTTGTTCGAGTTAAAAATCAGGACCTTACCTGTGATGAAATAAAAACTCATTTAGATGCCGATAAATATGTCGTAAAAATAGCACTGGAATGGGATGAATCCATGTCATTTATTTTATGCGATGATTTAGCCGTTAAACGTCTTAAGTTTTATGATGTTTTACAAGAACAAAACGATGATATTGACAGTGATGATGCTATCGCTCGCCTGGATGCAGATTTTGCGCTGATGGCTGGTGAGATCAATCGTTTGATTAGTGATCTTCTCGCTGAATTTTCTTTAAAAGCAAGCGATTGTTTAGGAGACGAAGACTAGGGCTAACATTTTTAAAGGCATCTTTTGTGATGCCTTTTTTCTTATTTGCGTTCTTATTTGTATTTTTTCCAAGCAACAACTTTCCAAACAGCTACATTTCCAAACAACAATTCTTAAAAACAACAATGCTATACACAATTATTCACAACAGTTAGACCAATTAACTAAAAAGTACGCTTAACATTAGCAACCATTTCAGTAAACTCTCCACTTTCCATAAAGTCCAGTTCAGGTAAAATTCCTTTTTCAACATAAGTTTTTAATAAAATTTCTTGAGTAGATTTATTCTTGAAAATACCATTATACCTACATTCCGCACATTTAAGGTATTGATTTAAATGGACTTTAAAAGTCATAAAATGTAGCCATGTATTTGTGTGTTTTATAATTAATTGATAAATATAAGTTTATTTAAAATTGCCATTATTGGTCAATTTTCGAACTTTATATAAAAATCCGCTTAACTACATGTTATTAAGGTTATTTTTAATTATTTATTTTTTATAAAATTGTACGGAATGTAGGATTATATATTGCACCAGCACGAATAAAATCAACATAATGAACTTCATCAGGCAAAAAGCTTAAATCACTCCAACTCCTCACTACATGTATAAATTCACCAGAAAACCCCCATGCATCAGTTACCGCAGCGCCAATACTGCTGGATAATTTTATAATTGCTTGTTTTAGAAAAGTGGGATTAGCAAACACATCAGGATGATGTTCAGCTTCGGTTAAAATAGGTAAAACACCGACATTATGTACCAAGGCCGCTAGCGTTAGTGTATCCAGCGTTAAAGGTGCATGTTTATTTTCCTTCAAATAAACGGTCATTAAAGCTATCGCTACCGAAGCCGTAGCAACCGTTTTTTCCATGATTTTTTCAAATACATCGCGACAACTTCATTCTCAGAAACAAAGACTTGTTCAATTGCCATCGCGGTTGCAATACTTTTAATTTGCCTCAGACCAATACGGGTTACCGCCTGATTAACGGTTTCAACTTTAATCACACGCCCCAGCAAAGCACTGTTTGCTACTTTTAGAATACCTAAAGATAAAGCAGGATCATGACTGATAATGTCACTCATTGTATGTAGATTTATATTAGGATCATCCGCAGCCCGGCGAACTTTCAGGGCAATTTCAGGTAAAGTTGGTAACACTAAGGAACCATTTTTAATTTTTTCTACCAAAATTCTATAAAGTACGTTTTCTGTGCCCATATTTATGTCCCCATATTTCTGTCAACATATTTCTGCCAGCATAAAAGTTACCTGCTGATATTTTTATGCCTAAGATAAAAAATAGCATAGATATATATGATTAAACGGCTCTGTTGTAGATAATTGTTGTCCCTTCAAATAGAATTAAACTCAACCCTTATATCTAGGACTCTGTGACTAGTTCTCGTTAAAAAACTAATTTATCGCCTAACCCTTTAAAAATAGGGGATTCATCGAGGGACAACAGTATTATGGAACAGAGCCGATTAAACACATTATTGAAATAAAGGGTTATATTTTTATATTCTGAATTATTACTTGTGGAGAGGATTTGTTGTTAATAACGGTTAACCCGGAGTAGATTGATTTTTGAAAAGTGTATTCGAGCTTTCATATTTTTACATGCCTATGCACTTTACTCAGGTTAGGCTATAACTTTCCTGAATTTAAGTGATTCCGACTAATTTCATAAGCTATATCGAAAATTGAAGCTAAACAAAGAGGTAGGATGGGTTAACCAACGGCGTAACCCATCACATTGTGACTATCTTTCCTTTAATTGTCAGGAATATATATATTTTGATGGGTTACGCCTGCGGCTAACCCATCCTACGCAATAAAGTTTCTATTTTGCAAAAGTTGACACTGC
>JABSOJ010000183.1 GCA_013216005.1 Alteromonadaceae bacterium
GGTTATTTTTCAACCAACATTTTAGATCGTAGATAAACAAAGGGCTATAATTGGGATTTCCTAGGTGTAAGAACAAATGGAAATTCTGGCTGGTGAATGTGAAATATTATTTCCTGATGAAACTGATTGGTAAAGTATCAAAACAGGTCCATCATTTAAAGTTCCACTCAATGCTGAATTAAAAATCAAAGTAATAACTTTAGTGGAATATTGTTGTTCTTATATAGCTGAATAATATCAGTTCATATAAACAAAGCAGCTAAAAAACGGGCATTGCCTGCCCGATTTCATTTAATAAACTTATTTCGACTAAATTTTTATTTTACCAGCACGACCATATCATCTCGATGCACAATCACTTTACTTAAACAAAAGCCTAAAATACTTTGTATTTCATCACTTTTATGTCCCTGTATTTTAAATAAATCACGATGATTATATTGGCAAATACCTTTTGCGACTATTTGTTTATTATCTGCGTTAATAAGATCGATGGAATCGCCGGCATTAAATTTTCCACTTAATGTTTGAATACCCGAAGGCAATAACGATGCGCCTTTATTTACCACCGCATTTACTGCACCAGCATCTAAAAATAATTTACCACTGCTTTTTAATGTATGTTTAAGCCAATATTTTCTTGCCTTAACCGCTGCATTTTTGGCAATAAAATGTGTACCCGGATTCTCTTTTCTTAAAATACAATCAAAGACTTCACTTCGACTACCATTTACAATGTAAGTATTAATGCCATTATCAACGGCTTTTTCGGCGGCTTGTATTTTGGTCAGCATACCACCTGTTGCCAAATGATTTGTCGTGCCACCAGCCATTTGATAAATTTCATCGGTAATGTGATCAATTTCCGAGAACATAACGGCATCATGATTACTTCGGGGATCTTTATTAAAAACACCATCAACATCACTTAATATAAACAAGCTGTCAGCTTCACTGACTAAAGCAACTAATGCTGCCAGGTTATCATTGTCACCAACCTTGAGCTCATCAATCGCAACCGTATCATTTTCATTAACAATAGGAATAATGCCGTTGGCTAACAAAGTACGTAGCGTATTTTTAATGTTAATGTATCGTTGACGATCTTTTAAATCACCATGAGTAATTAACAACTGACTACAAGGCACATCAAAAAAACGTTGCCAATTTGCCATCATTTGCATTTGCCCAACCGATGCCATGGCTTGTTTAGCTGAAATAGAAGGGATAGGCGAGCCATGTTGAATTAAATTACGTCCCGCAGCAACACTGCCAGATGAAACCAATATGATTTCTCTTCCTTGTTGGCGACACTCAGTAATAAAACGTGCTATAGCTAATAAATATTTACCACTACAACCTTTGCCATCTGGTGAAACTAAAGCACTACCAACTTTTATTACTGCCCGTTTAAAATTCATTTATCCTCCAAATTTCGCGTATTATCAATCCCATTAAGCATGGCTGAAAATAAGCATGACCTAAAAAACCCACCTTTAGCAATCTACTTTTTGTCATAAGATATAATACCAACTCAATTAATGAATTAATCATCTCCAAATGGTTTTAATTGCTGCGCTAAATAGGATACACTTTTTTTTTCAAAATGCTGCTATGCACAACAATTTTATGTGGAAATATCACTAATATACCCAAACTACTTGGGTATAAACGCTCATTTACTGGAAATTTTAACCTATTAAAGTAATAAGGAATTTTGATGTTCGAAGTAATCAAGCAATGGCTCTCAGATCAAGGCGTAGCTGAAAACTTATTATCAATAACAAGTATGCTGATCAGCAGTGGTATTATTTTGCTGATCTCAGGAATTAGCTATTATCTTGTTAAGCGTAAAGCTTTAGTTACCATCAAAAAAGTTATTCTAAATTCCAAAAATCAATGGGACGATTTACTGCTGAAACATGAGGTGTTTTCTCGAATAACACTGTTAATACCCTTTCTATTCCTGTTGTTTTTAACACCACTACTGTTACCATCTAAACACATTTTTACCAGCTTTCTACTGATATTTGCTAAAGTTGCCATTAGTTTTCATGTGGCCCATTGCATCAGTGCTATGCTTAATGTCAGCAAAAGTGTCTACAAAGAACAGGCGAAAGAACGTTACCTCCCCTTAAATTCAACAATTGGTATCGTAAAATTGGCGATATATTTAGTCGCAATCATTCTATCAATTTCCTTTATTTTAGAAAAATCACCTGTTTACTTACTCAGTGGTCTTGGTGCATTGACTGCCGTATTACTACTCATTTTTCAAGATACTATTAAAGGTTTAGTGGCAAGTATTCAAATATCCGCTAATCGCTTGGTTGCTCCGGGAGACTGGATAGAATTACCTCAATACGGTGCCGACGGTGATGTTATAGAAATAGGACTAAATATGGTAAAAATACGTAATTTTGATCGTACCGTTACCACAGTACCTACCTACGCATTGATCAGTGGTTCGTTTAAAAATTGGCGTGATATGTATAATTCCGGTGGACGTAGAATTAAACGGTCCATCATTATTGATATAGGCTGCATAGGCTTCTACGACCAAGATAAAATCAAACAACTTAATGAAATAAAATTATTGCAGAAATACCTTAGCGATAAACAACAAGAGATATCGCTGTCTTGTCAAAATCTGGATGGCACCACGCCTGATAATATCAACACTCATCAGTTAACCAATATAGGAACTTTCCGTGCCTATATCGAAGCTTATTTAAAACAACACAAAAACGTGCATCATAAAATGACCTGTATGGTTCGCCAACTTTCAGCAACCGCCACAGGCTTACCATTAGAATTATACTTTTTCAGTAATGATCAGGACTGGGTAAATTACGAAGCCATTCAAGCAGATATATTTGATCATTTATTTGCAATGGCTTCTTATTTTGACATTAGGATTTTTCAACACCCTTCAGGCCACGATTGGAAAAATTAAATCAGGAACGCTGGCGAATAAGACCTTCTTGAATCGTAGAAGCAACAAGTTCACCCGTTCTATTAAATATTTTTCCACGTACGATCCCGCGTCCACCACTAGCTGATGGACTTTCTGTGGCGTAAAGCAACCAATCATCAAACTTAAAAGGTCGATGAAACCACATTGCATGATCGATAGTCGCAATTTGTATGTCCGGTCGCCAGTGGCTTTTACCATGTACCATCAATGATGTCGGTAAAAAATGAGCATCTGATGTGTAGGCTAACAAATAGGTATGTATTCGCAAATCATCAGGTAAATCACCATTTGCTTTTAACCACATATGGCAAACCGGCGGCATTTTTTCCGGAGTAATCCAGTTATATTGTTCAACCGGCCGAATTTCTATCGGCTTTTCAGCTAAAAATTTTTCTCTTATATGATCCGGAATAAAATCTTTATGTGAAAAAATAAAATCACTGTAAGAAGGTATATCTTCAGGTGCCGGAACTTTTGGCATTAAATCCTGATGTTCAAACCCTGGTTCACTGATCTGAAATGAAGCAGTCATATAGTATATTGCTTTGCCACCTTGTATCGCCTTAACTCGACGAGTACTGAAACTGCGACCATCTCTGATGTTTTCAACATCATAAACCACTGGCTTTTGTGAATCCCCTGGACGTAAAAAATAGGAATGCAGTGAGTGAACATGACGCTCAGAATCAACAGTTTCCTGTGCTGCAGATAATGCTTGGCCCATAACCTGCCCACCAAAAAGTTGCGGTAATCCTAAATCTTGACTTTGACCCCGATAAATTCCTTGTTCTATCACTTCTAATTTAAGCAATGCCGATAAATCGTTTAATACCTGACTCATGTTTAGCCCTCTCGTACAAAACCATAATGACAGGACAGTATATACGATTAAATAATAACGTAAAATGATCTAATTGTTGAATTAACACGCTATCTAGACTAAGGTGTATGCCATATTTGAACTTAGTACCTATTTTGCGAACGAGGCTGTAATGCAAGCAACATCAATGAAAGAAGTGTTATTAGAAAGAAGACACGATACTCCCGAACAATCTAATTTATGGGATCAACTTTCATCTGCACAAAAATTTGCTACTAATAGTTTAAATCAATTCGGGTACGACCTCGCATTTGTTCGCAGTTCAACTAACGGTAACATGGCCATTTTATTATGTAATGGAAGCCCTGCAACTATTACCGGTGAAGGCGAAATAAATACATCCCCTCAAATAACCATTAGATAATACATTAGGTCATACCTTAAATAATACATTAGGTAGTAATTGTTTCGCGTTAATATTATTTAAGTTTTTTGGTTCTATTTTGTTATTCTGGTTTAGTTTGAGTAAAACTATTCTTATTTCGGTGAACGTTTTCACTTAATCTTGATAAAAACATATAAGGATCAATATCCTGAATGTTTGGCGAATCAAAAGAGTAACAAATATTTACTGAAAAGCCACCTAGATTAGCAAAAGATCTTGTTTCAACAGCCTCGGATATTTTTTCAATTTTTTCCTTAATGTCCTGATTCGTTTGATACGGACACAAAATTAAATACTCACCTTCATTAATTAAGCCCACATAATCAAATTCACCGACAAACTCATTCACTAATATTGCAATTGTTTTAGCAACGTCATTCACCGATCTTTTATTAAAATGAAATGTTAATTCCTGCCAGTTTTTTACTGACAAATAACCTATCGCTAACGGAAATTCATATTTACGTGCTTTTTTATAGGTTTGTTGATAAAACTGCTTAGTCTGAGTAGGACTTGCTATAAAATGAGCTGGCTTTTCAATCTCATTATAGGCAAGCCTTAACTTTTGAGCGCGCTGATTTAACAAGAGGCCAAATAAAGTCAAGAAAAGCAAAATAACCAATACGGTCATGAAAATTAATAATTTCCGCTGAAAGTTTAATTTATTTGAAAATGTTGCATGTAAAATGCTTTTTTCTGCCAGCTTAGCAGCCAATTGCTTGCTTTTATCATTAGCAGCTTTTGCAGGTCCAAATAAAATAGGGGTTAACTCTTTGCTGGAATTAAATTTTTTATTTAGTGCTGTATATAACGTTAGCACTTTTATTGCTTTTTCATACTCGCCCTGCGATTGATACATTGACGATAACAACAAATACAACTCTATTTGGTCAATTGATAATTCTACATTTTTAACTAACAATTCTGTTTTCACTAACAATTGGTAAGCAACAACTTCTTTTTCAATTGCCAAAGATGACTTAACCAATGTAATTAAGGCACTAATATAAGCCTTAGTTAAATTTTCTCCTTGAAATACTTTTTCTAATTTTATTAAAGTGTCATATGCAGCTTGAAAATTTTCCTGCTTGTACAAAACCTGACCTAAACCAAGCTCCGCAAAGGCACCTTTTATAGGGGCTGATTTTTGTTCCGTCAACTCTTTAACTTCCCAAAAAGCAATGAAAGCATTATCTAGTTGTCCCAACTGAAGATAAGCTCTAGCTAATTTATAATAACTATCTTCAATATTATGCAATTGAGCTAACTCATACTTTGTTTTAATTATATTTTGATAAATAGCAACGGTTGTTTGAAAATCACCTAAATAATAATGAGCTACAGCCAATATATTTAACAACTCTAAATGATTAGAGAATTCTTTATGTTCACTGATAAGTTTTTCAACTTGATAAAGATCATTAATTGCCTGCTGATATTTTGCAAGTAATGCAAAAGCCATCGAACGATAACTGAACGCTATTAATTGATACTTAATATTTGAGGTTTGTTCAGCTAATTCAATTGCTTGATTAGCAATATCAAGTACCCGATAATGTTTACCTTTATCATAATAACCATCAGCAACCTTCAACATTAGATTAAGTTTGATCGCTGGATCTATCGTTGGTAACTCTAAGCCATCAACTGCAAACTGAAATGCCCGGGCAATATCCCCTTTATTTGTCGCTACATTTGCCAACAATATATATACTTTTGCAATAGCATCATTATTATAATTTTTTCTGTTTTTAATGATGTCCCTTGAGAAATCAAGCACTTCCTTGTAAGGCAAGGCCTCTTTATCTAAGGTAAAGTATTGATTTATCATTTCGATTTTTTTAAGTGGCCACTGTTACCCTCATCACCAAGTGCTATATTAGAAAAAAGCACCAAGCAGCCGATGTTCCTTATAAATAACACCATTAATTTCTTCAATGTCATATCTGCTTAAATCCTTATTCCAATGTTTCTATAATCATATACTTAAGTGACTTTAAAATGCATAAAAAACATCATAACTTTTAGATGTTTAGCCAACCCTACTATTATACGATACAAACAGAACGTTTATTAAATTTAATTTTTTGTTTACAAATGCATATGATGTTCTATAATCGAATAAGAGCTGCTAAAGCTCGACAAGGGCAAACCTAGTGAAAGCTAGAGACGCAAAGTTACCGGTCTAAGGGGGAAACCTACGATAGCGGGACTGCCAAATTTAGATATAGTGGGGGCTTGTCTTTATCGATCAGCCTACTATCTGTTTCCCTGGTATACTTTGCGTGCTTTTCCTTTTTTTGCCATCCATAAACCAATAACCTACATTGTGTTTTAATAATTCTGAGTATTAATTTACTTGAGTTAAAGATACTTTTTGTACAAAAGTAAAACTTTTACTCTTAATTAACATTTAGAAGTAGCACTTTTCACATTTATGCTAGAGAATACAGTTAGGTCTGTTTGCTTATACCTATTGGTATAAACATAGTTTTAACATATAGGGGTGGAACAATGAAATATCATGATTCCATAAAACAAGCTGATAAAAAAATGACATTATCTGTACAGCAATTACAGATATGGCAATTAGCTGCATCCCCTATAAATTATGCGGTTAGCTATGACTATGTCACGGGTAAGAACATTCAATTAAATACTGCTATCGAACAACATCTTATTTCAGGTAAATCCTTAGATAATTTTTTTATTGAAGAAGTCTATCGTCAATTCGTACTTGGTCAAAGCAAGTTTCGCCATGATATTGTTCATGACGTCGAAGAAGTATTAATTAATATCCAGACAAATACTCAACATTCGACCAAAACTATCAATAGTTTTATTTCATCTATCGAAGCAAATATAAAACATATTCAGTCAAGCGATAAACAGAAAGTGTCGTTAGCAATATCAGAATTATGCCAATCTTCGTTAACATTCAAACGACAACAACAAAAGCTTCAGAGACAGTTGTTAATTACTCAACAACAAACAAATGCGTTAAAAAATGAACTTGAAGAGGTTAAAAAGGAAATATATTTAGATCCTTTAACCAATTTATATAACCGTAAAGCAATGTCTCAACATTTAGACATTTGGTTAGGCGAAGATCCTGAGAAAAAATTTGCTGCTATTGTTGTTAATATCGACGATTTTTCTCAATTCAATCAACGGTTCGGCTCTCTTGTCAGTGATGTGTTACTTACGAAAGTTGCCAAAAAAGTCAGTAGCTATGTAGATAACAGTGGTTTACCTGTTCGTTCAGCTGGGGATGAATTCATTATCTTACTTCCTGATGTCGAACAAAGTGTTGCTCATGAAATTGCTGAAAAAATTAAGCAAGGCGTGAAAAAACTACGTTTTATCAGTAATAAATCTGGTGTCCGGTTTCCACAATTAACGGTCTCAGTTGGTATAAATGAATTCAAAGTTACTGAAAGTGTCAGCACTATTATCAAAAAATCTCGTCAAATGCTCGACGTTACCAAACATAAACAACTTAGCCCTGCTTTAGGATAATCCTCACTATTTTATGCTAATTGGTATCATTACCTATAGTGACATTGCTTAAGCTGAACTTACTTAAGGTGATCTTACTTAAGGTATTGTTACTTCAGTAATTTTTCTAACTCTGCAATATTTTTCTCTGAAAATACTTTAATACCATACTCCCGTAATAATTTAGTCGTTATCCCTTGACCCGAAATTTTTTTCTCTGCAAAGTGACCATCATATATTAATTTACTACCACAAGAAGGACTCGACTCTTTTAACAACGCATATTTGATATTATAACGCTGACATAATAACAATGCTTTGTTAGCTCCGATCATAAAAGCATCAGTCTTGTCATCACCATCTTTAGTAAAAACTTTACCGCTACTTTGCTCAATTTCTGCAGGGGCTCTGGGTATTGATAATCCTCCCGTAACTTCCGGACAAATAGAAACTAAACGACCTTCTTGATGCCATTCATTAAAAATCTCATCTGACAAACTGATAACTTCTGCATTGTAACGAACTCTTTCACCTAATAAACAGGCGCTTACTAAGATTTTTTCCATAACTATCCCAATTTGATTCTATTATTAATTTATTATAGTAATGACTTATCGACTCAATAGTTAAATTGATAAGTTGTTTTCCAATAACTTCTCTATAAATAAAACCCTCTTCATCTTACCCTTTGATCTTCACCCAAAATGAACAGCAACGTATTCAATTGAAATAAAAGTCCATTTTAGAGTGAAAGTTAATCTACGCGTGTATATGTAGAGTAGGCCGCAGGCTTCGCATAGCTTATCCAACGGCCCCTCTTCGATTCCGTGCATGAGGTTTTCCCT
>JABSOJ010000184.1 GCA_013216005.1 Alteromonadaceae bacterium
CTACGACTTTATACAAACTTTAATTTGATGGATGAATAACTAATGATATCCGTCGATTTAAAAGAACTACACCCAATGGAGTTTAGTATGAGTGATATTGGTATTTGGCAGATATTAGTTGTTATAGCCATTATCCTATTGAATATTTTACCTTGTCTGTTGGTTTTTTTATCTAAGAAAGTTGAAGGGCCGTATAAGTTCCTTTGGTTTTCATCAGCATTTTTCGCCTCTTGGGTGGGATATTTTGCATTTTATTATATTGTAGTTAAAAATATTAAAACGCTATCTGCTCGAAAACCAGTTCTCTTGAATAGAGATGAAAATGGTCGACTTATTAAGTCGAGAGCTAATAATGCTAATTAAAGGAAGTCGTTCAGTTTGGTGCTTTACTTAAACTCATATTTTGAAATTTTATTTGTTCTGTTAAACAATCAATCCATTTTCTGTTGATTACTTAGATTCAACTAATAAGTTATATTTATGTCGATGAGATTGACTAAGTGTTCATTTAGTTGTTCTGAATGATGGGGTAGAGGCGAGATCAATATCGGTCTTGGCATAAACTCAGGCCTTTTACCTCCATGATGATAATTGAGCGTTGCAGGGACATAATACGTGAGCAACAAGTAATTTGTGGTTGTTAACGCATCGAGATCTTCGCAATGTTAAAAGGATAAAATTGGTTATGCAGTATTTAACAAAAGTTATTTCAAAAGAATGGGTTAAGCTTTAGATGGTGATTAACCCATTTTAAAAGTCTGAAAATTTCTTGAACCTATTTTTTGTTCAATGAATTAAATTTTTCCTTTTGTTCTTCTGTTGCGGGCAATTGGTGTTTTTCTTTCCATTCACTGTAAGGCATGCCGTATATTTCTTGATGTGCTGTGTCTATATCTACCTTAACGCCTAATTTTTCGGCTTCGTTGACTGTCCATTTAGAAAAACAGTTACGGCAAAATCCGGCCAGATTCATTAACTCTATATTTTGTACGTCTTTGCGACTATCAAGGTGTGCTAATAAACGACGAAATACTGCAGCTTGAATTTCAATTTCTTTATCCATTTTTATTCTCTTTAGTCATGAGTTTCAGTTATGGGTTGAGCTAGAGGTTATTCTTTTGTATTAACTTTTGACGGAACAGGGCGTTTGTGTTTTCTTATTTGTACTATCATTCCCATATAAGGATGATCAAAATAATGAATTTGGCCACTGATAACTCTGCGGTTTTGTTGGAAACGGAGTGTTTTTAAATTTTTAGTATTTTCAGATGTTTCGTTTAGTTTCAATACCGACGATTTAGCCGCTTGAGTGGCTTGTTCGGCCAAAGTAAAGTTTACAATGTTAAAATCGACCGTTATGTACAAATATTTTTTAACATGAACTTTAAATAAACCGTCAATATACCAAGGTTGTAACGGGAGTTCTGGTTCGTTAACCAAGACATTGTTGTTAAAGCCATTAGTATTTGTATTGGTACTGGTACTGGTATTGGGATTTGTGCTTTCCTGGTTTAAAGTTAAATTATCATTGTTGAGATCAGCGATGATATCTTCAATTTTTGCTATCGGTTGATTTGACGTCATTTGAAGTTGTGAAATCACATCATCTATTCGGGCCTGTATAAATTGATCTCTCACAGACATTTCATCAGGTTTGCTTGCTGAATCTACAGAATTATCAGCCAAAATCAGGTTTTGTTCAGTGTCAAAACCAGAGACTAATTGATCTAATGTGAGTTCTTGCTGTAACGCTTCTACTAATCCATCTTGATAAAGCTGTTGTTGATTTTGGTAATTCAACGCTAAATTGTCGCCGGCAAATAAGCGAAAGGGAATAGCTTTTTTACGGATGAATGTAGATTGACGCCAGCCAATGTGTAACAAAGGTCTGAAGTTTTTGCTACGTCTAAGTTGTTTAACAATATCAGCTAACTGCAAAGAATTTTTATTGAGTAAATATGGTTTGTCTTTATCTATATGCTCAGCACCACTTATGGTCGTAGCTACTTTTTCAATATCAAATGCATCTACATTATAATTCGGATTTTCTTGTTGATATTGCTTAATAATTTCTTCAGGTAAATTACAGAATGATTTACTAAATGGGGCAGGGGAATAGTTAAATTGTATCGGGTCGAAATGTTGCTCTGCTTCTGAGACTAAAATTAATTGTTCTGCTGTAAGCGGTGGAGATATTGATGTAAGGGTGTTTTCATCAATCTTCGGGTTGTTATTAGCAGAATTATCTTCAAAAACATTATTTTCGATTACACCATTTTCGATTACACCATTTTCGATGACATTAGTTTCTAACTCATCATCTGCTGCCAAAAGCTTACTGGGTTTGTCTAGTACATTACCAAAAGGGTCCACAGTATAATTGTCTGTTAAGGTACGATTGGCATCAAAATTATTAATTATTGAGTTATCTTGAAAATATTGCTCATCAATATTGTTCGAAAATTCACTAGTGTTTACAAGTTCCCCGTCATCTAAAAGGTCATCATTGGCGATAAGTTCAATTTCAGTTAGACTTTTGACCGAAAACAAAGGATGTGGATCAGCTGCTTGTTCAATGCTTTCAATTTGCAGTAATTTTGTGTTTTGTATGGCAAAGGATGATGGATAAACCGTTTGCTTACAATCAGGTAATTGCAGTTTCAGTATGGATAAATCGGGACTTAGCTGTGGTGTTAATAAATCGTAACTCTTACGGTATTTAGGTAATGGCTTTGAGTCAGGAAACGCTTCTTTTAATTTAGTCTTGTCTCCAAGTTGACTAAAAAGGATCACTTCTATTTCAAACCAACGCTGCTGTTTCTTTTTACTTGTTGTAGATGCTGAACTGGCATCAAATGACACACTAAGCATGCATACGGCAAAAAGGCTGAAAGGAAAAGTTTGGCTTAATTTCATTAAAAATCCATACGGGTAGTAACTGTTGTGTCATAAAAAAGCGCGATGATAACTGAAATCTATCATAGCAAAGCTATCGATAACAAAAAACAGCGATAACAATAAACAGTGATAACAAAATAATTAGTGTTTTGCTGAATCATTCGCTATGTTATTCGCTTAGTTATTCGCTAAGTCATTCAATAATGCAGTAACAAGACTAAATCTAGATTTTGCATCTTCAGTAGCGCGTTTAAATTTGAGTTTATTGGCGCCCTCCATTTTATATACGCTAGGCTGTTTTTGAATTAATCCGATAATTATCATGGGATTTACTTGTGTATTATCGCTGAATTCAATAGTTCCACCTATTGCACTTGCATCAATGCGGGATATACCTATTTGTTGCGCTCTAAGACGTAATTTAGCAATTTGAACTAAATTTTTACTCGCTTGTGGTAATAAACCAAAACGGTCGATGAGCTCTACCTGAATTTCATCCAGTTCTTTTTTGTTTTTACAGCTGGCAATACGTTTATATAAACTTAAACGTAAACTGACATCGAAAATATAATCATCGGGTAATAATGCAGGCACGCGTAATTCTATTTCAGTTTGTTTAGCTAATACTTGATCTAGTGAAGGTTCCTTACCTTCTTTTAAAGCGGCTACTGCTTGGTCTAACATTTCCATATACAAACTAAAACCAACCTGACTCATTGAACCACTTTGATCTTCTCCCAGTAATTCACCAGCACCACGTATTTCCAGATCATGGGTGGCTAAAGTAAAGCCTGCGCCTAAATCTTCCAGTTGGGCTATAGCTTCTAAGCGTTTTTTCGCATCTTTAGTCATTGCGCCTCCTGGAGGAGTTAACATATATGCGTAAGCTTGGTGATGAGAGCGTCCTACACGGCCACGTAATTGATGTAATTGCGCTAAACCAAGTCGATCTGCTCTGTCCATGATAATAGTATTCGCGCTTGGTACATCGATACCAGTTTCAATAATAGTAGTACAAACCAATACATTAAAACGTTGGTGGTAAAAGTCGCTCATAATTCGTTCTAATTCGCGTTCACGCATTTGACCATGAGCAGATATTACTTTTGCTTCAGGTATCAGTTGCTGAATTTCTTCGGTTATTTTATCGATAGTCTCCACATTATTATGTAAAAAATAAACCTGACCACCACGTAAGGTTTCCCGTAAAATTGATTCACGAATAAGGGCTTCATCCCGTTGACGAACAAAGGTTTTTACTGCAAGACGTTTGGCTGGAGGCGTGGCTATAATTGACAAGTCACGCATGCCGCCCATTGCCATGTTTAAGGTTCTTGGAATAGGGGTGGCCGTTAAGGTCAGAATATCGACATTGGACCGTAATTTTTTAATTTTCTCTTTTTGCTTAACACCGAATCTATGCTCTTCGTCTACCACTAATAAACCCAGATCTTTGTATTTGATCGAATTTTGTAAAAGCTTGTGCGTACCAATAAGAATGTCAATGTGGCCTGATTCAACTTTAGCAATGACTTCATTTTGCTGTTTAGCTGTTTTAAAACGGGACAGTACTTCAATATTAATTGGCCAATTGGCAAAACGGTCGCGGAAATTTTCATAATGCTGCTGTGCCAATAAAGTGGTTGGCACTAAAATAGCTACTTGTTTGTTGTCATTAGCGGCGACAAATGCTGCTCGCATCGCCACTTCGGTTTTACCAAAACCTACATCCCCACACACTAATCTGTCCATGGTTTTTGACGATAACATGTCACTGATCACGGCTTTAATTGCACCTTCCTGATCTAATGTTTCTTCAAAACCAAAACTGTCAGAAAACGCCTGATACTCTTGTTTATCACGTTTAAAACTATAACCGTGATTACTGGCGCGTTTGGCATAAATATCCAGTAATTCAGCTGCTACATCCCTTACTTTTTCGGCAGCTTTTCTCTTTGCTTTACTCCAGCTATCGTTGCCCAATTTATGTAATGGAGCATTATCTGCATCACTGCCCGAATAGCGACTGATTGAATGTAATGAGGCAACAGGCACATACAGTTTAGCTTCTTTGGCATAACTCAATACGAGAAATTCAGTTATTAAACCATTGTTTTCTATGGTTTGCAGGCCCATATAACGTCCAATACCATGATCGATATGAACGACAGGTTGACCTATTGATAATTCTGCCAAATTTTTGAAGATGGCTTCTGCTTGTACATCTTTTTGCTTGCCGCGTCTTCTGGCTTGACGAACACGATCCCCGAGAAGTTCAGACTCTGTGATCAGTGCAATAGATTTTTTAGGTTTAGTGCTGGAAAAAATAAAACCTTTAGTTAAAGCATTAACCGTTATACCTAGTGGCTCTTTGCTGTCGATAAATTCATCAATGGAGTCAAATATTAAAGGTTTAATTTGATCTCGGTGTAATAATTCTAATAAACTTTCCCGACGGCCCTGACTTTCAGCAACAAAGAGGTTTTTTTTAGGTGTTTCTTTATCGTTAATGAACTGCTGAAGTAATTCAAATGGTTGTTTTAGTTTATGATTAACCGTTAAATCAGGTAAGGGATTAACATCAAAAGCGATATGGTTTTTTTTAGCAGTAGTTGAAGCTGTGTTTGTTGTATCTACTTCAGGGATATCGGAACTAATATTTGTAGGTATGATGTTTTCAGGTTTAACGTGAGCAGGTCTAATGTTTATCCGGTTAAAGGGTTTTAAGGCGGTGTACAATTCTTCACTGTTCAGAAATAAATCAGCTGGTGGTAACAGAGGTCTACTAGGATCGTAGCGACGTTCTTCATAGCGGTATTCAATGTCGTGCCAATAATGTTTAAGGGCTTTATCAATATCACCATCAATAATTACTAAGGTTTTTGCTGATAAGTAATCGCACAATGTATTGCTTTGTTCAAAAAATAGCGGTAAGTAATATTCGATGCCAGCTGGAAGAATACCGTTGCTAACGTGATGATAAACTGATTCTTTTGGGATGGTATTGGTGAATTTTTCACGATATTGTGTTCGAAATAGATTAATACCCGCTTTATCGGTTGGAAACTCATGTGCTGGTAATAAATTGATATTTGGTATTTTGTCACTTGAGCGTTGGTTTTCTGGATCAAACAATCGAATTTCATCAATTTCATCATCAAAAAAGTCGAGTCGAAATGGCGTTTTGCTTCCCATAGGAAATAAATCGATAATGGCACCTCTGGCGGAAAATTCGCCGTGTTCCATTACTTGATCTACACAGCGGTACCCGCTGGCTTCTAATTCTTGACGTAGCTCGTGTAAATCTTTTTTATCACCTTTTTTTATTATTAAGCTGTTTGAATCTAAATATTTTTTAGGTGCTAATCTTTGTAACAATGTAGTGATAGGTACGATGACAATGCCATTATTAAGACGAGATAATTGGTATAGCGTTGCCAGACGTTGAGAAATAATATCCTGATGAGGAGAAAATGTATCATAGGGTAAGGTTTCCCAATCGGGGAATAGGCAAATTGATAATTCATTTTCATCACTGGATTTTTTATTTGCAGAGTTGTTTAAGCTCTTTAACTCTTGTTCAAGCCTTAACGCCGAGGGGGTATCGTGGGTGATCAGTAAAATTTGTTCATCTGCATTTTTAGCTGCATGATAAATAGCTAAGCTGCTACTACTGCCAACCAGATCTGTCCATATCTTTTTGTCTGCATGTTTTGAAGTACTTTTGGCTAAGGTTGGGTTTAAAATGCTGGCAGTCTTACTCATATTATCTCTATTTATTGATGATTTATCTGGAAAATTTTGATGCTGGCTTATTCTAATTAACTGCGGAGAAAAGAGCTACTTTTTCATGCTTATTATTCGTTGAATCTAAGAATCTAAATATGGATGAATTTAATTACTTATTTCGTAGGTGAAATAGGCGGACGCATTTACTCACAAGAAAAGGTTACTAATATTTGGCATAATCAGGCCTAACCTCTATAATATGGGGGAATCAAAAAAACTGTGGAGGTTCGTATGACTATTTCTACTAGGCTTGATTCCTATCTGTCACAAAACAATGTGGCTTATCAAGCAGTTTCACATGTTCATAGTAACAGTTCTATCGGTAGCGGCATTTCTGCAAATATACCCTTAAATCATATTGCTAAAGCCGTATTGCTTGAAGATCATGAAGGTCGGAAAATAATGGCAGTTTTACCGGCAAATAATAAAATTAGTATGTCAGCCCTCAACGATGAATTACGGGGGAGTTATCAGTTGATTAAAGAAAATGCGGTTTATCAGCTTTTTAGTGATTGTGAAAATGGAGCCATCCCTCCTGTAGGTGAGGCGTATAATATGCCTGTAGTCTGTGATCCATTATTAGATAGTCTTGATAATGTTTATATGGAAGCGGGTGATCATCAAACGTTATTACGCGTTGATCGGCAAAATTATGAAAATTTAATGGCAAACGGTAAACACATTCGCTTTAGTCGGGAAGTGTTTCATTAGCACTTTGCATTTATTTTATATCGCCCGATATTAAAGACACTGAATCAAATTTAGTGTCTTTTTTTTGGTAAATCGTCTCGATTAATTACTATACCCAACTACTTGGAAATGCAGGATTCAGCAAGTCCAGAAACGGCAATATTCAAGGCATTAAATTTTGTAAATGGTTATTCTCGGCTCGGGCATCCTGCTTCGCCCTACCTACAGCATCCATGCTTTCGCTTTTGAAATTTAATAAAGCAGGATAGCCGTTTATCGCCTTGCTGAATCCTGCATTTCCAAGTAGCTTGGGTATATAAAAGCTGTTAAAATAAAGCCAACAACTTAGCGCTGACAACGCTGTAATTTCATCAATAAGTAAATCAGGAAATTCCTTTGACCAACAATGATATTCTAAGACGTCTTCGATATACCTTTAATTTCAATGATAATAAAATGATGGCACTTTTTGCTCTGGCAGATCATCAAGTAACAAGGGAGCAAATTAGTAGTTGGTTAAAAAAAGAAGATGATGAAGCTTATGTTAATTGCACAGATACCCAGCTGGCTATTTTTTTAAATGGTTTTATTAATGATAAACGCGGGAAAAAAGACGGATCGCAACATCCGCCTGAAAAACGCATTACTAATAATATAATCTTAACCAAACTTAAAATTGCTCTAAATCTTAAAGCTAAAGATATAATTGCATTATTGGATTCGGTAGATTTACGTATTGGTAAAGCGGAATTAAGTGCTTTTTCGCGTAAACCAGATCATAAACATTACCGTGTTTGTAAAGACCAGATTATCCGGAATTTTTTACAGGCGTTACAGGAAAAGTACCGTGTTGAGCCAGCACCTAAAGTAAAGCAAGTAAAAGAAGGAGCATCGTCAGATCAGAAGCCTAACCAGAAGTTTAGTAATAAACCTGATCATAAGTCGAAAAAATCGTTTGGTGCCAGTAAAACTGATAATAAAAGCTCAGTTAAAACAATGTATGTAAATCCGAATGCGACAGTGAAAGATAAGCCTGAACCTACTCGCAAGGTATTGAAATTAAAACCGGAAGATATTTGGAAATAAGTTTGATTATAAAACTTGGCAGATTCAACTCTGAAGTGCATAACCACTAAGCAGCTATAGCCACCATATGTTCAGCCATTAATTTGGCTGGCGT
>JABSOJ010000185.1 GCA_013216005.1 Alteromonadaceae bacterium
TTAAAATCTGATGCCATTTTTACTGAAAATCAACTCAGATTTTAAATCTCAGCTTTATGTGCGGAACGTCAGATTAAAGGCTAAGTTTATTAATAAGTTGTAGGATGGGTTAGCCAACGGCGTTTCCCATCAATTGTTGGAATAACCAAATATTTATTTTATAAAAAATAACGTTTTGATGGGTTACCCCTCCGGCTAACCCATCCTACACAATAGATACCCGACAATGTTTTTTCGAAAAATCAACTTTTTCGAATGATTAACTTTTTCGAATGATTAACATAGTTTCATTAAGTTCAGTTCGACGAACAATCTTCCAACGAACAACTCATTTGATATTCTAATTCATTTTCCCCGATCACTTTAAAACCTAAACGACGATACAGTGTTTGTGCCGGATTTTTTAACAAAACATTTAACGTTATCGGACGCTTTAATTTAACTGCCTTTTTCTTCACCATACCAAGTACTTTTTTACCAATGCCCAACCCCTGAAATTTAGGCATAAGTTGAAATTGCCTGATATGCAAAGAATGCTGTAGTACCGCTAACATCAACAATCCCACCGCTTTTTTATTAACTAAAATAATCAGAGAATCTTCAAAAAATTCATTAACACGATCAAGGTGTTGTCCATCTGACATAGCTATACCTGCAACGCTTAAATGTTGATCCATTGTTATCTTTCGCAGACCCAATAAAAAACCTACATCTTTATGCGTTGCAGCCCTAAAACTAATACTAACTTTCATTTATTGACAATTCTCGATGATTTATACCCATTGCTATTATTTTATTGCCTTCATCTTGGCTCTATTTAACAGGAATTTTTCCCCAAAATGATAAAAAAACAAACCAAGCATAATCAAAACAGCTCCTATCATAAGTCTGATACTGATAATTTCATTATTCAATACAGAGCCTAAGATTAAAGCAAAAACAGGCGTCATCATAGTGATTAAGGCTGTTGTACTGACGCTAAGCTTTTGCAAAACATAAAAATATGCAACAAAGCCAATAAGCGATCCGAACACACCCAAGTACAAAATAGCCCAAATTGATCTCGCATGCCATTGTTCAACAGGCAAGGTGCCATCGGTAATCAACCAGGTGAAAAAAAACAATGGGACGCATACCGACAATGCCCCAAAGGTAGTAGCTACAGGATGAATCTCAAGATGAATCTCAAGATGAACACTTTTAACCAGCACGCCACTTAAACTAAAGAAAAAAACGGCCAATAAAATTAAGATTAATCCCATCCCGTTTTGGCTATCAATGGATAAATTATCAGAACAAGCTAATGCTAACCCAATCAAAGCGATCATTAATGCACATTGACGAGCTAAACCAAACTTTCTTTCATTTAATATTTTCTGTCCCAATATTCCGGAAATTATTGGAGAAAGACCAAACATTAATGACATCATGCCTGAAGGAACAGAGCTGGCAGCTAAATAAGAAAATAACATTCCACCATATATCCCTAAACCGGAATAACAATACACACGTTTAGCTTTGTTATGCCACGGTAAATGAATTTTACCAAATTTAATCAGCAGACCGCCTAGCACAACCGCGATAACCATTCTCATAAGAACAGCCAAAGTTGGACTGACAGACTCACTACTCCACACAATACCTAAAGGTGTAGTTGACCAAATAATAACAACAGCTAAATAAGCTCCGTGTACTGACATGCTATGATCTCCATAAGAAGTCCAACAGGCAGAAAGAAATAGTACGACATTTGGAATATTAAGACAAAAGCCGCAGGTTTGATTTCTGCGACTTGGAAAGAATTAAATTATATTTTTCTACACTTTAATTTCCGCACCACAGAACTAGTCCGCCATTTCGAATTGACTGTATTCAGCCAATTCAAACTGGTGACGAGCATATATAGTGTGGGTAAATAAAGTTTCATATATTATTTTAGTTAAAATCTGTTAAATAAAAAATTAGTTAAAATCAGCTAAATATAAACAAAAAAGTGTATAAAAGAAAAATCATTGTGACGCTTGTTTCGAATTTAGTCAATACAAACTCAAGCGAATTTTTGATTATATTTTGAGACAATGTCCAAGCTTATTTTTAAGCTTTTTTCAGGTAAGCAGCCACTAAAACAATACGCGTCCCGCTAACTTTTCCTTCAATATGTTCAGGATTATCCGTTAAGGTAATATTACGCACCAAAGTACCTCGTTTAGCGGTAAAATTAGCACCTTTAACCACAAGATCCTTTATTAAAGTAACATTGTCGCCATTTTGTAAATCGGCTCCGTTACTGTCTCGTGTCGGACCTGCCAACTGTTCAGCCGCTATGCCCTGCTCAGCCCAGGTTCTTACCTCATCTTCCAGATAAATCATTTCCAGTGCATCTTGTGCCCAGCTTTCAGCAGATAACTTATGTAACATACGATACGCCATTACTTGTACCGCTGGTTCCTGATTCCACATACTATCAGTTAAACAACGCCAGTGATTAACATCCAGTTCGCTATTACTTTCAATTTGCTCTAAACAAGTTTTACAAAGATAAATACTTTGTTGGGCGCTTAAATCACTGGTAGGAGGTACTGGAAAAACAGATAAATTTGCATCAGAAGTACAAAGTTCACAGCTATTATTACTGCGATTTTTTAAGGCTTGCTCGGTAGGCATAATGGATCTCTAGCTACGTTCATTGAAAAATTTTCAGTATTATGCCTTTATTTATTCTGACAAAGAAGTTAACTAAGTAAAAAAATGCAATAATACCCAAATAACTACTGGACAAAACAAGTTATTCGATGCTAAAAACTTATCCAGTAATGCATATTATACCCAAACTATCTGGACACTAATAAGTGCAGGCTTCAGGTCGTTTCGGTATAAACTATATATAATAATAAAAAGGCTTTTTATGACCGTCGCAAACGCAGAAAATAATTCCTTGTTTAAAAAAATACAATCAACAAGCTTAGTCAGCCAAATTATAGTTGCCATTATTTTAGGCACTTTATTAGCCGTAGTATTACCGGAAACGGCTAAATCGTTTTCCATATTAGGGAGCTTATTTGTTAGCGCACTTAAAGCCGTAGCGCCAATTTTAGTCCTGTTATTAGTTGCTTCTTCTATCGCTAATCAAAAAGTTAATAGTGACGCAAATTTAAAGCCCATTATTGGACTTTACCTAATTGGCACCCTCAGTGCTGCATTTGTTGCTGTCGCATTAAGCTTTTTATTTCCAACGCACCTTACCCTTGATTTAGCTGGTGCCACAGCGAATCCTCCACAAGGATTAGCTGAAGTATTATCAACGTTGGCATTTAAAGTGGTCGACAATCCAATCAATGCCGTGGCAACAGGTAATTTTATTGGTGTATTAGCTTGGGGGCTGGGAATTGGTTTTGCGTTAAAACGCGCTAATGATTCAACTAAATTAGTAGTACACGATATTGCCGATGCCGTTTCAAGTATTGTAAAACTAGTGATACGTTTTGCTCCTGTCGGTATTTTTGGATTAGTAGCAAACACTATTGCAACTACCGGATTTGCCGCTTTGGGTGAGTTTAGTCATCTGGTTTTCGTTTTAATCAGCGCCATGTTGATCATTGCACTCATTGTTAATCCGCTGATCGTATTTTTAGTAACGAAGAAAAATCCCTATCCGTTAGTCTTTACTTGTTTAAGAGGCTCAGGTATTACGGCATTTTTCACCCGAAGTTCAGCCGCTAATATTCCGGTGAATATGGAGCTTTGTAAAAAGTTGGATCTTCATGAAGATACTTATTCCGTTTCAATTCCTTTAGGTGCAACTATTAATATGGCCGGTGCTGCAATCACCATCACCGTCTTAACTTTGGCAGCAGCAAATACCTTACAAATTGATATTGATTTTGGTTCAGCAATACTGCTAAGTATTATCGCTTCTATTTCAGCTTGTGGTGCATCAGGCGTTGCTGGTGGTTCATTATTACTGATACCTTTAGCTTGTAGCTTATTTGGTATTAATACCGATGTTGCCATGCAAGTGGTTGCTATTGGCTTTATTATCGGGGTAATTCAAGATTCTGCAGAAACTGCATTAAACAGTTCAACTGACGTGGTGTTTTCCGCGGCAGCGTCTCACCATATAACTAAGAATATGTAACTAAACTGCTATAACTAGAAACATATAACTAAGCAGCTATAAATAAACATTAAATGGATGGATCCCCCCATGCCGAATAAATTTTCCTTATCAGTATATTATTGGAAATGCCAATTAGTCGGCATAGGGATATTGTGGCTATTGTTATTCGCTGCAGGCACTTATAGTGTTGACAATGGCGATGAAACAATGCTACGTCTCTTTGTTAAACACACCCTTTTTATTATCATGTTTTTTCTTGCCAGCCATCTGTTACGCCACTGGTGTAAACAACAACAGTGGCTAGACTTTAATACAAAGGGTTTCTGGCTGCGGGCAAGCGCAGCTTCTTTACTTATTGGCCTATCACTTACTTTATTTTACTGGCCATTTGATCTGATAATAAACTTTTATTTACCGCCACTTGAAAATCGTAGTCAAACTTACATAAATATGGAAAATTCTGTCTCTTTCAGAATGATTGTCGGAGGAATGACTTATGCTGTCATCCTGATTGTATGGATGTTGATTTATTGGGCAGTTCATATTGGCTATAACAATACCCAAATAAAGCTAACCAATCAGGCACTGATTATTGAGCAAACAAATGCCGAATTAAGTAATTTAAGAGATCAACTTAATCCGCACTTTTTATTTAATTCACTCAATAATATTCGCGCGATGATCCACCTAAATAGCGACAAAGCCAGTGATATGGTCAGTGAGTTAGCAGAATTATTACGTTATTCATTGCAACATTCAACGGACTTGGTCAGTCTGGAACAAGAGCTTAATATCGTTGAGTGTTTTCTCAACCTTGAAAAAGTCAGACTCGCAGACAAACTGACTATCGAGCAAAACATAAGCAAAGATACCCTTCAATGCACACTACCACCGATAATATTGCAAAATATGGTGGAGAATGCAGTAAAACACGGTATTAGTGCTCGACGAGCCGGCGGACTATTAACCATTACCAGTCAATATCAACCTCAAGGTTTATTGCTGACGATCACCAACGACGGTAACTTGCAAAAAGGCATCAGCGGGCTAGGTGTCGGTCTTAAAAACTGTCGCCAACGATTAAACTTATTATATAGTGAACAAGCCTATATCACCCTTGAACAGCAAGATGAAAAAGTTATCACCTGTGTTTTCGTCCCTCATTTAACGTTAAAGGAAAGTCATGAATAACCCCGTAAATGTATTGATTGTTGATGACGAACCCTTAGCCCGTGTCGAGTTATGCCGCCTACTGGCAATGTTTGAAGATATCAAAGTAGTTGCTCAGGCTGTTGATGCGCCTGATGCTCTGGCTAAAATAAAACAACATCAAATCGATTTAGTTTTTCTCGATATCAATATGCCTGAAATTAATGGTTTAGAATTAGCAGGATTACTGCAAGATCATGATTGCTCAATTATCTTCTGTACCGCCTACGATAACCACGCTCTGGAAGCTTTTGGTTTAAATGCTTTGGATTATTTAACTAAACCGGTAAACGTAAAACGTTTATCACAAAGCCTGCAAAAATATAGAAAGCTACATAAGGTAGAGAAACCACACGTACCTCACAGCCAACACGATCAACTCAGCCAACATAACCAACATAGCCTAGCTCCAAAAAATAATGACGAACTTGATATGAATAAACAAGTTCTGCTTAAAGATGGCGAAAACATGCAGTTGATCACACCAAGCCAAATTGAACAAGTTATATCAGTGGGCAACTATGTAAAAATTAAAGGTGACGGCTTGAATATGCTGGTACAAAATACCCTTTCTTACTTAGAAAGCCGCTTGAATAAACAATATTTTATTCGCGCAAACCGTCAAACTATTATTAACCTGCAAAAAGTCAGCAAAATGGACTTGTCGATCAATGGTGCATATTTACTGACAATGCAAAGCAATGAAGAAGTAGAAGTATCTCGCCGGCAAGGACAAATATTAAGAAATATGATCAGCTTGTAGCTTCATAATTTAAATAAACGACCAAAATAATTGGTCGTTTTCGCCTCTGTTAATCCCCTCTTCAATGCTAATTACCACTTATCCTTTGTTCATGACCATTCATCATTTATTTCCCCTGCTTGATATTTATTACTGCATAGTAGCAACATAGCAAAGCAACCAATCAACTTCGATATTTATATTGATATTGACATGGCAAAAGAAAAACCAAGTAAATAGGAGCTAAAAAATGTTAACCATTAATGAATTAAGCAAAAGCTACGGCGAACACCATGCATTGCAAAACGTTAGTTTTGACCTTGCTAAAGGCGAACGTGTCGCTCTGTTAGGTGCAAATGGCTCAGGAAAAACAACAACGATAAATTCAATTTGCCGACTGCTGGAATGGGATCAAGGGGATATATTCTTTGATGGCGAAAACATTAAACAAAGTCTTTCATACTTACGTAATATCGGCGTTGTACTTGGTGGCTGTAGAAATACTAATTGGCGTTTAACCGCTAGTCAAAATGCTGAATATTTTGCCCGTTTACGTGGTGTCAGCAAAAAACAATCGTTAGAAACCATCAATAAACTGGAAGAGCAATTAGGTCTTGCTCAATACAAACAAAAAGAAGTCGGCAAACTTTCTACCGGTAATAAACAAAAAGCCTCATTATTATGTGCTCTGGCTTATCAACCCCAATTATTATTGCTTGATGAGCCGACTTTAGGTCTGGATAGCCAAACCGTTACCGAATTGCAAAATATTATTGTCAAACAATCTAACGAACTTGAGCAGGGATTTCTGATCACATCTCACGATATGGCATTCATCGATAAAATATGTAACCGGGTCATCGTTATTGATGAAGGTAAAATAATATTCAATGGTGAAATATCCACTTTAAAACAAGAGTTATTTCATTTTGAAATGCGCCTGAAACTCACACCATCAGATCGAGCAAAAGTAAATGGTGTTATCACATCATTGTGGTCTGCAAACACTCAGTTTGTACAGGGTAAAGAAGACATCATTGTTCATTATGACTCACCTGAACAAGCTTTTGCTACCGTTAACTGGCTGGCACAACAAACTATCATACCGCTGGAGTTGAGCATTAATCCTTTATCTGTAGAGACGGCTTATCATTCACTAGTAAACAAGGAGATACAATAATGAACTATCTATCATTATTCACTAACGAAGCAAAACTGCATTTACATCAATTGAAGCAATATTGGTTTGAGTCTGTATCTAGCATCGTGCTTATATGTGGTATGTTTATTGGGTTGTTTTATGGTATTCAATCTTTTACCAGTGACACAGGAAATGCGAATTCACTGGATGGTTTAGTCTTTGGCTTGTTACTATGGTATTTTGCGATGAGTGCTTACGGTGCAATAACCCAAAGTTTAATAGAAGATAATCAAAAGGGTTATATCGAACAGCTTTTTCTTTGTCCGATGGGATTTAGTAAACTTATGCTGGTTCGAGCATTGGTGGAAATGATCTCAGGCGTTATTTTGATGACTGCCATTGCCTGGATCACCATGGCATTAACAGGTACTTGGCTTGAAATAAACTTTTTCTATTTTTATCTGCTGTTATTCATCGCAGCCTTTTCACTTATTGGTTTAGGTTTTATCGTCAGTGGTTTGGCATTGATTTATAAAAAAGTGGGTACGATAGGCGCATTGTTTAATATTGGCTTTATGGGACTTGTTGCCATCGACGCCCTGCCTATTAATATTTTTACTCTGCTTCCTTTTACCGCAGGAGCCTCATTGACCAGAGAGGTAATATTGCAAGGAGAAGCTCTTAATTATCTTGATCTTTTAGTCGTAGTAGCAAACTCAGCAGTATACTTTTTTGGTGGGTTGTTTATCTTTGGTAAACTGGAAAAACGTGCTAAAAAGCTTAATTTGATAGGACAGTATTAAAATAATTTCACTGATACCATTATTAGTAATTCTCTTTATATTAACTATGTGAGAATAGCTGGGCAGTGAAGGCATCCATGCCTTCACTTTCTTTCAACCATGCCTTCCTTTCTTACAACCATGCACGTCGATGCGGATATAGATTTCTTCTGGAACAATAAACCTGACTATTGACAATAAAGCTTTCGCCAAAAAAATCAATCTAACCTATTATTTTCAGCGATACTGGTTTCTTCAACGACACAGAGATTGTCACTTACACAAGATTGAAAAATAAATTTGTTATATTTTAAATAATCTTTGTCACTTTAATTTGTAAATTATACGCTATCTACTTGATTTTATTACTCAAGTTTCGGAGTTCAAAAAAAGAAATAAAACAAACTAAATTGATGATTTTAAAGAGGTTGACGTCTCATTGTGATAAAATACTT
>JABSOJ010000186.1 GCA_013216005.1 Alteromonadaceae bacterium
GGGATACGTGCTAACGCATCACCAATATTAACTTCAACACCATCTTCCAAGTTAATTATCGCGTTTCCTGGTAAGAAGTATTGCGCTGGAATATCGGTACCGGCAATATTGATATCGTTACCTTCAGCATCAACTAACTTAACCATAGGACGCATTTCTTTACCGGCAGTAGCACGTTGCGCAGCATCGGTAACGACAATACTAGATAAACCCGTTAAGTCGTCTGTTTGGCGAACCATAGTTATACCATCGACTAAGTCAACAAAAAGAACTTTACCTGCCACTTCCGTGATAATTGGATGCGTATGTGGATCCCAGTTAGCGATAGTATCGCCTGCAGTAAGTGCTTGGCCATCTTTCTTCAAAATAACTGAACCGTATGGCACTTTATAACGCTCTTTCTCGCGACCTAATCCATCAATAACAGTAAGTTCTGACGAACGCGAAGTAATGACTAAATGGTCATCAGAGTTAGTAACAAATTTTGCATTCTGTAACTTCAATGTACCTGTATTTTTAACTTGTACACTGTTTGAAGCAGAAGCTCTTGATGCAGCACCACCGATATGGAAAGTACGCATGGTAAGCTGTGTACCAGGTTCACCGATTGATTGTGCTGCTACAACACCGATAGCTTCACCTTGGTTAATCATATGACCACGAGCCAAATCACGACCATAACAATGTGCACAGATACCAAAATCAGTTTTACAGGTAATGATTGAACGAACTTTCATTTGATCAATTGAATGCTCTTCAATAAAATCACATAAAGCTTCATCAATTAGTGTATTACGTGGAAGCAATACTTCTTCAGTACCTGGTTTAACAACATCTTCTGCAACCACACGTCCTAATACACGCTCTCTAAGAGGTTCAACAACATCGCCACCTTCAATCAACGGTGTCATTAATAGACCATCGTGAGTTCCACAATCGACTTCTGTAACCACTAAATCCTGGGCAACATCAACTAAACGACGAGTTAAGTAACCTGAGTTAGCTGTTTTCAATGCCGTATCAGCCAAACCTTTACGAGCACCATGAGTAGAAATAAAGTATTGTAATACACTTAAACCTTCACGGAAGTTTGCTGTTATTGGTGTTTCGATGATAGAACCATCAGGTTTTGCCATCAAGCCACGCATACCAGCCAACTGACGGATCTGTGCGGCACTACCACGAGCACCAGAGTCAGCCATCATAAAAATCGAGTTAAAAGAGTCTTGTTCCTCTTCTTCACCATCACGATTTATAACCGTTTCACGGGATAAATTGTCCATCATAGCTTTCGAAACTTTTTCGTTAGCAGACGACCAGATATCAATTACTTTATTGTATTTTTCACCAGACGTAACCAAACCTTGGTCAAACTGTTGTTGAATTTCAGCAACTTCTTCTTCCGCAGTCTCAATGATCGTATACTTAGCATCAGGAATGACCATATCATCGATACCAACAGATGCACCGGCAATCATTGCATAATGGAAACCTGTGTACATGATATGATCAGCAAAAATTACTGTTTTTTTCAATCCAAGCTTACGATAACAATGGTTGATTAATTTTGAGATTGGTTTTTTACCCAGAGGTAAATCAATTAGGTCAAAAGGCATACCTTCTGGACAAACTTGCCACATAATGGCACGACCAACAGTAGTATCACGCAAAGTAGTTTTTGCTACTTTGTTACCATTTTCATCGATCTCATGTTCTGTTATACGAACTTTTACCCGTGCATGTAATTCAGCAGCACCTGTACGATAGGCTTTTTCAGCTTCTTTAACATCAGCAAAAACCATACCCTCACCCAGACCATTTATACGAAAGCGGGTAAGATAATAAAGACCCAACACAACATCTTGTGATGGTACGATAATCGGCTCACCGTTAGCTGGTGACAGCACGTTGTTAGTTGACATCATCAACGTACGTGCTTCCATTTGCGCTTCGATACTCAACGGTACGTGTACCGCCATTTGATCTCCATCGAAATCGGCGTTGTATGCCGCACACACTAATGGATGCAAGTGGATAGCTTTACCTTCAATAAGAACAGGTTCAAATGCTTGAATACCTAGTCTATGAAGTGTCGGAGCCCGGTTAAGCATAACTGGATGTTCACGGATAACTTCATCAAGTACATCCCAAACTTCTGCACCTTCACGTTCAACTAACTTTTTAGCTGCTTTGATGGTCGTTGCTAGACCGCGTGCTTCTAATTTACCGTAAATAAATGGTTTAAATAATTCCAACGCCATTTTTTTCGGTAAACCACACTGATGTAAACGTAAAGTAGGACCTACGGTAATAACTGAACGACCAGAGTAATCAACCCGTTTACCTAGTAAATTTTGACGGAAACGACCTTGCTTACCCTTGATCATATCAGCAAGAGATTTCAGAGGACGTTTATTAGAACCGGTTATTGCGCGACCGCGACGACCATTATCTAAAAGCGCATCAACAGACTCTTGTAACATACGTTTTTCATTACGTACGATAATGTCTGGTGCTACTAGGTCTAAAAGACGTTTTAAACGATTATTACGGTTAATAACACGACGATATAAATCGTTCAGATCTGAAGTAGCAAAACGGCCACCATCCAAAGGTACTAACGGACGTAAATCCGGTGGTAAAATTGGAAGTACTGACATGATCATCCACTCAGGCTTGTTACCTGAAGCTGCGAATGCTTCCATTAATTTTAAACGTTTGGTGATTTTTTTACGCTTAGTTTCACTACCAATTTCAGGTAGTTCTTCGCGCATTTGCTTAACTTCAAGATCTAAATCAATTTGTTGTAACAAAGCTAAAACAGCTTCAGCACCCATCAGTGCATCAAATTCATCGCCATGCTCTTCTAAAGAATCAAGATATTCTTCTTCAGTCAGGATCTGACTTTTTTCTAATGTAGTCATACCTGGTTCAGTAACTACATAAGATTCAAAATATAATACACGTTCAATATCACGCAAGGTCATATCAAGTAATAAACCAATACGTGAAGGTAATGATTTTAAGAACCAGATATGTGCAACCGGACTGGCTAGTTCGATATGACCCATACGGTCACGACGAACTTTAGTTAAAGTAACTTCTACGCCACATTTTTCACAAATTACACCACGGTGCTTTAAACGTTTGTATTTGCCACACAGACATTCGTAGTCTTTTACTGGGCCAAAAATACGCGCACAGAATAAACCATCACGTTCCGGTTTAAAGGTACGGTAGTTAATAGTTTCTGGCTTTTTTACCTCACCAAACGACCACGAACGGATCATGTCTGGTGAAGCTAACCCGATGCGAATACCATCGAAGTCTTCAGTTTTATTTTGTTGCTTAAGAAACTTAAGTAAATCTTTCACACTCTATCTCCTGTCGGAGTTAACCTATAAAAGAGAGCAGTTTATCCTGCTCCCTTCGTGTACTGATCTTTATCTTCGTAAAGCATAAAAACCAGCTCTCCAGCTTTTAGTACTAAATGGTATCTAATTCGATATTGATACCTAACGAGCGGATCTCTTTCAACAATACGTTGAAAGATTCTGGAATACCAGGCTCCATACGATGATCACCGTCAACCAAGTTTTTATACATTTTAGTACGACCAGCAACATCATCAGACTTAACAGTAAGCATTTCTTGTAACGTATATGCTGCACCGTAAGCTTCTAAAGCCCATACTTCCATCTCACCGAAACGTTGGCCACCAAATTGTGCTTTACCGCCCAATGGTTGCTGTGTTACTAAGCTATAAGAACCAGTAGAACGAGCATGCATTTTATCATCAACTAAGTGATTCAATTTAAGCATGTACATGTAACCCACGGTTACCGGACGCTCAAATTGACGACCCGTACGACCATCTGTTAACCAAAACTGTCCGCTTTCAGGCATATCTGCTAATTTAAACAATTCTTTGATATCTTTCTCAGCAGCACCATCAAATGCAGGTGTAGCAATGGTTAAACCTGCACGCATATTATCAGCCAGACGAAGCACTTCTTCATCAGAGAAACTATCAATATCCACTGATTGACGAGATTCACCAACTGCATAAACCTCCTTGATGAAATTACGTAACTTGATAATCTCTTGTTGCGCTTCCAGCATACGGTTAATTTTTTCACCGATACCGCGACAAGCCATACCTAAGTGAGTTTCCAAAATTTGACCGATATTCATCCGCGATGGTACACCCAACGGGTTCAGAACGATATCTACTGGTACACCATGTTCGTCGTAAGGCATGTCTTCAACTGGAACAACGTTCGAGATAACACCTTTGTTCCCGTGACGACCAGCCATTTTATCACCAGGCTGAATATGGCGCTTAACTGCTAAATAAACTTTAACAATTTTTAGCACACCAGGTGCTAAATCATCACCTTGTGTAATTTTACGTCGCTTGATTTCAAATTTCTTATCGAAGTCTGCTTTAATATTGTCGTATTGCTCAGCAATTTTTTCAAGATCAGACTGCTGCTCTTCATCAGACAAGTTTTGAACTAACCAATTTGCGCGAGACATACCACTAAGATCAGCATCATTTAAACCAGCAGATAACAATAATCTTCTAGCACGAGAATAAATACCATCTTCTAAAATGCTGAATTCATCGCCAAGATCTTTCTTAACTTCTTTCAGTTGCATTTCTTCAATTTCAACCGCACGTTTATCTTTCTCTACACCATCACGGGTAAAGATCTGTACATCGATAATAGTACCTGAAACAGAGTTTGGTACACGTAAAGAACTATCTTTAACGTCTGCCGCTTTCTCACCGAAAATTGCACGTAAAAGTTTTTCTTCCGGTGTTAATTGTGTTTCACCTTTAGGAGTAACTTTACCCACTAAGATGTCACCACCATTTACTTCAGCACCAATATAAACAACACCAGCTTCATCTAATTTCGATAATGCGGACTCACCAACATTAGGAATATCAGAAGTAATTTCTTCAGAGCCAAGTTTAGTATCACGAGCGATACAAGTAAGCTCTTGAATGTGAATAGTGGTGAATCTGTCGTCAATCGCTACGCGTTCAGACAACAACATTGAATCTTCGAAGTTGTAACCATTCCAAGGCATAAATGCGATACGCATATTCTGGCCTAATGCCAATTCACCCATATCGGTTGAAGGACCATCGGCTAATACATCACCTTTAACTACAGGTTCATCCATACGACATACAGGACGCTGGTTGATACAAGTATTTTGGTTAGAACGGGTATATTTAGTTAAGTTATAAATATCAATACCAGCTTCACCTGGCACCATTTCATTTTCGTTAACTTTAACAACAATACGAGAAGCATCAACATAGCTGACAACACCGCCACGTTTAGCTACAGCTGTAACACCAGAGTCTACCGCTACAACTTTCTCCATACCAGTACCAACTAAAGGTTTATCTACTACCAGTGTTGGAACCGCTTGACGTTGCATGTTCGAGCCCATCAAAGCACGGTTAGCATCATCGTGTTCAAGGAACGGAATTAAACTTGCCGCAACTGAAATAATTTGCTGTGGAGATACATCCATATACTGAACAGAATCAACTGACATCAAAGTAAATTCATTTTTATGACGACAGTTAACTAATTCTTCAGTTAATTTTCCATTGTCATCAGTTTTCGCATTTGCCTGTGCAATAACGAAAGTACCTTCTTCAATTGCTGATAAATAATCAATTTCATCGGTAACTAAACCATCAACAATTCTACGGTATGGTGTTTCAAGGAAACCAAAGTCATTGGTACGTGCATAACACGACAATGAATTAATCAGACCAATGTTTGGTCCTTCAGGTGTTTCGATTGGGCATACACGACCATAATGAGTTGGATGTACATCCCGAACTTCAAAACCAGCACGTTCACGTGTCAAACCACCCGGCCCTAAAGCAGATATACGACGCTTATGGGTAACTTCTGATAACGGATTATTTTGATCCATAAACTGTGACAATTGCGAAGAACCAAAAAATTCTTTAACCGCAGCTGAAATAGGCTTAGCGTTAATTAAATCCTGTGGCATTATCGCATCTAAATCACCAAGACTTAAACGTTCACGTACTGCACGCTCAACACGTACTAAACCAACACGGAATTGATTTTCTGCCATTTCACCAACAGAACGGATACGACGGTTACCTAGATGATCGATATCATCTACTAGGCCTTTACCATCGCGAATGCCAATTAAGGTTTGCATCACTGAAATGATATCTTCTTTAGATAAAATACCTTCTCCGATATCGTCCTTGTTACCAACTCTGCGATTGAACTTCATACGACCTACGGTTGAAAGATCATAACGCTCTAAAGAGAAAAACAAGTTTTCAAATAATGTTTCAGCCGCATCTTTCGTTGGTGGTTCACCAGGACGCATCATGCGATAAATTTCAACTAAAGCTTCTAATTTATTAGTTGAACCATCAACACGTAATGTAGCTGACATATATGAACCAACATCAAATTCATTCATATATAAAGTAGATATGATCTTATGGCCAGCCAAACTAAGTTCAGCTAACAGTTCTAAAGTTATCTCAGCATTAGCTTCAGCTATAACTTCACCCGTAGACTCATCTACATATGCTTTTGATAAAACTTTTCCAACAATATATTCTGCTGGTACTTCTAATTTATCAAGTTTAGCTTTTGAAAGTGTACGAATGTGACGAGCTGTAATACGACGACCCTGTTCAACGACAACATCACCATTAGGTAATTTAACGTCAAATGTAGCCGTTTCACCACGTAAGCGTTCAGGAATTAAATCCATGATCAGCTTATCGCCTTTTATTTTATAGACAGTGGTATCGTAAAATATATCTAAAATTTCTTCGGTTGAAAACTCAAGTGCACGTAAGATGATTGACGCAGGCAATTTACGACGACGATCGATACGAACAAACAAATTGTCTTTTGGATCAAATTCAAAGTCCAACCAAGAACCACGATAAGGGATAACACGTGCGTTATAAAGCACTTTACCTGAGGAATGTGTTTTACCTTTATCATGGTCAAAAAATACACCAGGAGACCTATGCAACTGAGAAACGATTACACGTTCAGTTCCATTAATAACGAAAGTACCATTATCGGTCATCAACGGGATTTCACCCATGTACACTTCTTGTTCTTTGATATCCTTAACAGTACCTGCTGCAGCTTCTTTATCATAAACCACTAAACGCAATTTAACGCGCAATGGAGCAGAATAAGTCACACCACGAATTTGACATTCTTTAACGTCAAATAATGGTTCACCTAATCGATAGCTTACATATTGTAATTCTGAACTACCTGAGTAGGCTTTAATTGGGAATATAGAGCGAAAAGCAGCTTCTAAGCCGGTTTCACCTGTTGGATCGATATCAATAAACTTGCGAAAAGATTCAAGTTGGATAGACAACAAAAATGGATAATCCATCACTTGTGCGCTTTTTCCAAAGTCCTTTCTAATTCGCTTCTTCTCAAAGTATGAGTAAGCCATGGGGTTCCTCAGCTTGCTGGTTATGGCCGAACCTGTCAGACAAACCAAAGGTTATCGACAGGATATTCAATAATGTTTACGTCTAAACATTAGCTTGTGTTCATTGAACACTTTGCTTAATCACTTATAACTTATAAATTAAAGTGATAAATAATGCACTATTTATGGTCAAAAAAAACACCATTTTATTTAGCGCAAAAAGGCCGGTGACGTTTAAATCACCAGCCATTGCCTTTTCAGGCTAATAATCTATAGCTAAACAGATTATTTGATCTCAACAGAAGCACCAGCTTCTTCAAGAATTTTCTTAAGTTCTTCAGCTTCAGCTTTATCAACGGCTTCTTTTACTGCTTTAGGTGCTGATTCAACTAAATCTTTAGCTTCTTTAAGGCCTAAACCTGTAGCAGTACGAACTGCTTTGATTACAGCAACTTTCTTCTGACCGAAGTTAGTTAAAACAACATCAAATTCAGTTTGTTCTTCAACAGCACCACCAGCATCACCGCCAGCAACAGCTACAGCTGCAGCAGCTGATACGCCGAATTTCTCTTCCATTGCTTCAATAAGTTCTACAACGTCCATTACTGACATTTCAGCAACTGCGTTTAGGATATCGTCTTTAGAAATAGACATTTTAAATTTCCTGTTTTTTAATAAACAGCCTTTTATTTAAATAAAAAGTGCTGTTTGAAATAACTATAAATACAAAAAGTGCTTTTAACTTGTTTATAAAAATAAACAAAAAGTATATTAAGCTGCTTCTTGTTCTTTCTGATCGCGAATTGCAGCAATCGTGCGGACCAATTTGCCTGCAGATGCTTCTTTCATAGCGCTCATTAAACGTGCGATTGCTTCGTCGTAAGTTGGTAGCTTAGCTAACATATTTACGTCTACAGCGTTACCTTCGAATGCGGCAGCTTTAAGT
>JABSOJ010000187.1 GCA_013216005.1 Alteromonadaceae bacterium
TCTTATCGCCCATTACTCCATCTTTAACGATTATATGATATACATCAGTTCTACCATCTATTAATTTGATTTCCCATTGCTGTCTACCACTACCGTCATCCTTATTCCATAAGTCAATATTACCACCATTTTCTGTACAACTTAGCAAAGACAAATTAGTAGATAAACCTCTAAGTATTTGTAAATTATGGGTGCCTTGTATATTCATATATTTCTCCTTTATCCTTATCCATTATAAAAATATGCGCATATTTCATTAAAACTCGAAAAAAACAACACAACATTGTAAAGAATAGATGACAATTCAATTATTACAAACTAAATCAATATAAACAGCGTACTAAAATTGGTATTCACCCAATAAAATCATTTTTTTATTAGTCCGAGCTTAAGGTTAAAACCCCCGTCTTTAGACGGGAAGCTTTAAGCTAGCGGTGTGTTCTTATGGTTTTATGCCATCTTGTATAGGAAAATACTGACTTTGAGGTGTTGAGGTGAATAAAATGATAATAGTAAATAAGCTATTTTTCGTGCCACTTTGGTGATTGACCAATTAAGATAATCACAGAACGTTTGGCACATTACTTTAAGTAAAATCAAATGGCAATGTGGATATTGAGTGATCGGCTTTAGCCGAAAGGCTGGACTTTCAGTCCGCAGGTTTTAACCCACCGTCTTTAGACGGTGGTTGTTTAGTTAAGAAAGTTCAATACACAAATACATTTAACGTATTTTATATACGTTTTTTATAAGTTTAAAGCCTATATATAAAATATTTTAAATTGGTTTTATATATATAAAAAACCCATTTAAAACACATTTAAAAACACCTTAACCAATAATAACGAACGAACAGTGTTCGTTCTGCTATTGTGTTCGCTCTTGGTTTGACATATAATGCTTGTCATTATCCCTCTATAGAGATCACCACCATGCCAGAACAAGTCATTGAAACGCAATCTATCCAAGAGCGGGTTTATACGATAGCCAATGAGTTGTATGCGGCTGGAACAAAACCCAGCGTACGTATGGTGCTATCTATGCTGCCAGATGTTAAGAGTACAAGTACCGCTCATAAGTACTTTAAACAATGGAAGGACGAGCAGGAAGCCAACCAGCAATCACTCTATGATAAGCTAGGCTTTTCTGAAAAATTCACTCGCCATTTTATGGAAGAAGTAACACGTTTTGGTGTGCAGGCCGAGCAACGCTTCAAAGAAAAGGCGCTCGATGCAGAAGAACAACGCAAAACCGCCATCGAAGACTTGGAGAAGGCCGAAGAGCGTTATCATCAACAAAGCGCCTTGTTTGAGCAAAAAGAAAAAGAAATAAACAAGCTCACACTTGAACGAACCAAGGTAGAACAAGAACTCACCAATGAATTAACGCAAGCACAACGCGCCCATGAAATAACCTTGAGCAATGTCCAGCAACAACTTGACAGCATGGTCAAAGACAACAAAGCGCTTACCAAGGCCAATGAATCACTCAGAACTGACGTTGCTAAAGCCGAACTTAAAGCCGAAGGCCATCAGGCTTTGGTCGATGAACTCAAAGCCAGTAATAAAACACTGCTTAGTGACAATAAAAACTTGAACAAACAAGTAATCGACACCAACAAAACAATGGCAGGGCTTGAATCTAAAATAGAGGGCAATAACCAGCTTATCACGCAAATTCAATCCAGCCTGAAAAAAACAGAAGCGGCGTTTGATAAATCTGAGGCCGAACGTACAACGATATTGACGGAAAGAAACGACCTGCGTAAAGGTTTAGACAATCAAAATTCCACGCTCAGCGAGTTTAAAGATAGACTGCTCAGTGCTGACAATCATATTGACGAATACAAGCAAACGATTTCAGAGCAATCGAGCGTTATCAAGACACTCACCGTTAAAAAGTAGTTCTAAATCAGTTTTATTTTAGTTCTGATTTAGTTTTAAATATAAAACTACTAATTTGTTAGAGGGTAACGGTTATGAAGGTTAACTTAATTGACGATATAAATTATGTTTTAGCATTCATAAAAGGAAATAACACATGTCTGGTCAATTCGGTATTTTGAACAAATTTTCTAAATGGAATAGTGTAGCCACATCAATGGAGCCAAATACCTAGAATTAGAGCAATGGTCAGCAATTATAATTATTTATTGAAACTCTGGGAGCAAAGAAATGAAATAAATCAGAAGTTTAAAGAAATTATTTTAACTTCTATTGGTAATAAAGCTTATGCAAACTTAAATCTGCAAGAAGTTGAAAAGGCTATTGGTAAAGCTAACTTAGTGATACTAATAGATTTTACAGAGCGCTGTATTTTACTTACGGACGATATAATAATTGAGTTAGATAGCTTTCTCGCAGACTTTTCTACTTTTGTTAAAACAAAAGTAGATACTAAAAGACTAAAAAAATACGGAACGATAATTACTTATTCAAATAATGATAATCAAGCGCTTTTGGATTTAATAAAAAAATCACCGGTAGTAGACTTTTCCTCGGTAGAACACTTGTTCGGAGAAACTGATGGAAATATTAAAAAAAGACATAAAACTGGGTATGAGTAGTATCAATTTAACCCCGCAGATTTCTTAAAAATCATTCAACATCAGGGTAAGTTTTAATTATTAAACTGAGTGCTTGGTTCGAGCGTTTTCAGCAAAGATTAAGTTATTAATTTCAATGATATTTTTTAAATTTTATAAGTTGTATTTTATTGTCCGTAACGTCATGAGGCCATTAAGGAATCTAATGAAAAGTACAACAAAGTACGAAATAAGTTCAACCATCAAACCGTACCTTAATGAAATTGCGGATAAATTATGGTCTTCTCATGCAACTATAATGGTTGGTGCCGGTTTTAGTAAAAATTCAAGTGAAAACTTTCCCGATTGGAATGCATTAGGAGATATCTTTTATAAGAAACTTTATGGTGAAGAACCTGAACCTTCGAAAATACGTTATGCCAATGTTTTAAAGTTAGCTGATGGTGTTGAAGCTGCATTAGGGCGTGTAACATTAGATAAAATATTGAAAACTGAAATTCCTAATCTTTCTGTAGAACCATCAACTTTACATTCTGATCTTTTGTTACTTCCCTGGACTGATGTATTCACAACAAATTACGATACATTGTTAGAAAGAGCTGCCAGTAAAATAAGCTTACGTCGTTATGATATAGTAGTTAGTACTGAAGAACTCATCTTCTCAAACTCACCACGAATAATTAAACTACATGGAAGTTTTCCCTCAAAGACACCTTTTATCATTACCGAAGAAGACTATCGTAGCTATCCTGACAATTTTGCCCCATTCGTAAATACTGTCCAGCAGTCATTGTTAGAAAACATGCTTTGCCTAGTAGGTTTTTCAGGTGATGATCCTAATTTTTTGAATTGGATCGGCTGGATTCGAGATAATTTGGGTCAAAAGAAAGCACCAAAAATATTTCTGGTGGGTTTGTTTAGCTTTACCGATGCTCAACTTAAATTATTTGAGAAGCGAAATATAATAGTTGTAAATATGGGGCTTTGTGATGATGTAAATGATCACTGGTCTGCAATGGATGCTTTTTTCAATTATTTAAAAGCAAAAAATGAGCAAATCAAAACTTTGAACTGGCCTAAAAGTCTTAAAATTTCATCCCCAAATAAAAATAATGAAAAAGAAGAACAAATTCTCGAAGTAACAAAACAATTAAATAAACTTCGGGAAGCTTATCCTGGCTGGATTATAGCTCCATATAACGCTAGAACTAAAATTTGGTGGCATATTAAAGAATGGTTGAGTTTTTTATCTCCTCAAGAAGATATTTCCCTCAAAAATAAAGTTCTGTTTGTAAAAGAGCTTATTTGGTTTTTAGACATTTGTCTTTGTCCAATATTTGAAGATTTAGCTGATTTGGTCATTCAAGTAGTTGCTGAATTAGAAAAACTTGATAGTTTAAGTAGCCATGAATTTAAACAAGAAGATTTACTGACGATTAGACTTAGTTTGAAAATAGCATTGATTCGGCACTATCGGGAAGAGTATAAGTGGAATGACTGGGAATCGTTAATTAAAAAATTAAGCGATGAGTTACAATTTAACTCTAATTTATATAGAGAAGAGCTTAACTATGAGCAATGTTTAGGTTATTTTTTTAGATTGGACTTCAAATCACTCAGTAAACAGTTAAATTCTTGGAATCCTAGTTTACACTTACCAATATGGCAGCTGAGAAAAGCAGGATTAGTAGCTGAATTGGGTGATTTAGATAAGGCTGAACAATTAACCCAGCAAGCTTTGTTAACCATTCGAAAAAAACTTAATTTGTCACCGATCAAAAATGATTTATCACTTTTATCTCAAGAGTCATACGCAATGATGACTCTTCACTTCTTGAATATAGCCAACAATATCAAAGATGAATTAGATGATTTTAATAATCGCTGGCAAAAACTAGCTATTTATAAATGTGATCCTAGAAAAGAATTTGAGTTTTTAGATTTATCTCTAAGACATGAATATCACGAATCACTAGACCAGATTAAGTTACCTGCATTTGATATTGGTATTCATCAGATATGGCAAAATATGAACATAGATCATGCTATAAAAGGATATAACTTACTTCGTTTTTTCGAGTCAACAGGACTTCCCGTTTGTTTACATAATGTGAATTACTATCAAGTTTCTGTTACTAAGGCCGTTGAAGCCGTTGTTGATTACTCTCCACTTTGGGCGAATTTTTTCACTATTCGATTAGGTAATGCAGAGAACAAGATACTTAATAAGTCTTTAGGAAGAAAAGCGTTATTGAAAATGTCGTCATCAACAATTATAGAATCGGCTAACATATACATAGATGCATTAAAACGACTAGAAGAAAGGCTTTCTGGTTATAATCATAGTATAAATAATCTATATGGTAGACTTGCGGCCATATTGCCAGAAGTCTTATCTAGGCTTGTTTCTCGTTTACCTTTCATAGAGATTCAATCTATATATACTTATGCATGTCAGCTATTAGGTTCTAACATTCAATTTAAATACAATGGATTAGAGAAGATCTTTAATCGTGTTCCAAAAGTTGTAAATAAGGAACAAGCTAGTCAACTTAGTCAATTAGCATTAAATTGTCGATGCCCAAAAAATTTACAGAACCTAACCCCGCCAATCTGGTATTTTCAAATAGATACATTAGAAAATATTGTTATCACAGCTTATGATTTTGAATACTCATTGTCACTTTTAAATGACGATAACCAATTGAAACAAAAATGGGGATTACTAACATTAGTTACACTCTATGAAGCAAAAGTATTGTCTCAGGAGCAATCAAAAAGGTTCGGGGAATGTTTATGGAAAGAAACAGAACAGCATAGTTTACCTCAATTTCCAAAGGTGCTTTGTTGTGTATATTTAAACTTACCCTCACCAGAAAAAAAAGCTGTAATTAAAAAACTGGTGAAAGAAGAGGTTTTGTCACTTAAAATCCCTATTACAGGAAATAATAAATCATATACCCAAACTAATGGAGACATTCCATTTTTTAATGAACTTCTTATGTGCCATAGAGAAATTGATCTTACTCAAGCTGATCTGGAACACCTTTTGGTTAGGCTTGTCGACTGGTGGGACAAAGATAAAGCTAACCTTATAGATAATAAAGACTCTACATTTATGGGGGGGAATAGAGCTAGTGAGTTTCAAGCTAGGTTTACGCAATTAGTAAATACTCTTTGTCATGTTTTATTACCTAAATTAAATTATCCCGAATTAAATAAAACCCAAAAGACGTGTATTAATAGGTTAATATCAGAATTAGAACATTACAACTTTGATATTATTAAGTTAAAGGTTTCAAGTTTAAATATATTAGAATTATCTGAGGATGAAATTGCTAATGATATTATTGAGGGGATTATTTCTAGTAATGAAAAAAGTGTAATGGATGCATGTAATGCTCTTGAACATTGGTTAAATATATCATCCTGTAAACAGCAGTTTAGATGTATGAATAACTTAGCAAATAAAGTATTAATGCGTGGAAGTGTAGCATTAAGGTACTCATTAGAAAAATTAAATAAGATCATCAAAAAACACCCTGAGCAGGTTCCAAGTGAAGTCATAAATGCGGTAGTTAATGCATTACATATTTTAAAACTTGAAACTCAACTTACAACTAAAGACACTGAATCAACCATTGCCGAAAAACTTTTTCTTCGAGAGGCTGCCTGTCAGACTGCATTTGAAATATTTAGTATGAATTCAGAACTACTACAACCTAATGTTGAAACGTTAATAACGTGGAAAGATGTTTGTAATTCAGATAACGAATTTAATGAGATAAAACGGATTTGGAAATAAATTCTTAATATTTGTCGCACAATTGTGTGTAAAACAAACAACTAATAAAATTGAAAACTATAAACTTAGCCACAAAGAGCTAATTTATTCATTTATATTAGTGTCACTTTATTCTCTTTAATAATATTAGTTACAGGGTAATAAACATATTTAAGTGAAAATATGCTCTTTCCTAATTAAAAACCGTCGATAAACTATATTATCGACGGTTTTTAAATTTAGTGTAACTATGAGAGGATCATTTATGCGTATAAAAACATAAGTGTTACCCACTATTTTTCTGCTCGTCTAAGTTCTTTTTAGAGCTATGTAGGAGGACAGTAACTACCACAGAGCGGTCATTGTGCTATTAAGATAAAACTTAATTTGGATTAGGTTTTGTATCGACAACACCACCATAAATGACTAAGTAATAATTGGCTAAAATGGCGACGCTGGAGTAAAACCAACTGTTTTTATGTTCTGTTAATTTGCTTGATATGTAAATCACAGAAAACTAAAGACTTCACTCCGTAATTTCTCATCTTTTTCTCGACCATATACTTTATTATAAATATCTATTATTTCATCTATATAAGATCGATTAGCTCCAACTATATACTTTTTAGTTTGAGCAAAGGATAACATTGCTAATTTAGTAGAGAAAATAGGTTCTAAAGATGAGTTATTCAACTTTTCAGGTGTATATGTTAACAACTTGGTTTTTGATAAGGGTAGTATTAATTTTGTTTTAAATTCAAAAATTTTCTGAAAATTCTCTATGATCAATGGATTATCACTACACAGAAAATTATCCCAGCCACCACTATCAGACGAAGCATCATATACTTGCCAAGAATCTAGTTCACTCTTCTGGATATTTGTATTAAATGTTAATATTGGCAAGAAAAAGCATCTGAAATAATGACGAAATCCTTTGTCACTCTTTAGTAATTCTTTTATTTCTTTAATTTCACCTAAGGGAACTCCATTACGAGTAATCCTTGTACCAAAACGACTTAAATCAATATTATTAATATAATATTCGGCGAAATCATCAGTTATAGGGAGCCTCCAGAATTGAATAGCAATATACAGTTTAATTAAATACAAACCATGTTCAGAGATCAAATCGTGATAGTTTAAACCATCCCGAATGGAATTAAAGAAGTTTCCAAAACTATTTTCTATTGTGCTGTACAGGTTTTCAATTTCATCTGTTTCTACACCTTTTAAAATAATAGTGTTTTTATGTTTCTCAAAAAAAATGGTTTTAGGGGTATGCCTATCGGGTTCAAATTTTGAGAATTTTTTATTGTAAACCTGAAGCTTTCCATTAGTAGATGTGAACCCATTCAAATATAACTTAGGAATATAATGATGATTAACGGATGCCATAATTCCCTTTACATATAACGCATTGCTGATCGATAAGGTCAGTGTAACTTGATTATATTTCAAATGCTAAAACTAATAAAATTAAGTTTACACTCTCTTTTTTTATAGGTTATTTACGCTAACTCTTACCACACTGCGGACATTAGCATTTAACTTGTAACATTGATTTGGATTAGATTTTGTATCGATAACGCCCATTTAAGGGAATGATAATACTTTGCTAAAATGTGGCGCATAGCGTCCACTTAAGCGTAGAATATAGTTGGCTAAAATGTTGAACGGAGTGAACAACAGCCAACTACATAGTCTGTTCTAATTTGCTTGATACTGCCACTAATACAATTAACTTTTACTAATTAATTTTAAAAATTCGTTTATATTTGTTTTTTGAAGTTTTAACGCTTTATTAAAATAATCTTGTCCTGTATTACTATCATTCTCTAGTTTTTCCACAGAACTAGTATTTATTTCTGCAATAATCACTGCTTTCTTATCGTATATAAACCAATCTGTATCTGTAAAAAGAAGATCTCTTGGATCTCTCACTCGACTCTGGATATGAATGGCATAATCTATACTTGGGTTATCTGCAAAAAATCTTAATACTTCATTCTTCTTCAGCGCACTAAATCCCCACATCCGATTAGATTTATACCTTTTTGTTAACTCTTTATTACTGAATTTTTTACCTAAATCTATAG